>QZKH01000003.1:300000-567377 GCA_003598025.1 Candidatus Omnitrophota bacterium | reverse complement strand
GGTTTTGTTTGGGACGGGCGTGCGGTAGCCTTCGAGGGGGTTGTTGAAAAAGGTGCCTCTTAGGCCACCGCCCGCCGCGAGCGTTAAGTGCTTGGGGGTTAAAGTTATTTTTAAAGAATTCGTTAAAGGAAAGGACGGAAAATATGAAAGTCGATAACTGGTTAAAAGAATTGCATAAGCAGATTAAAAACTTCGATGATTTAGCTTTGGACAGCGATATCAAAATGGCTGATATAACGCTTGGGTACGTTGATGTGGAAGGCTCAATTCATTACCACATAATTGAATACCGGGCAAAAGGGTTTGAGAATAAGAAAATCTTAAACCAGCCTAAATAAAAGCAAAGCTCAAGAAGAGAGCGGATAGTTGGGAATTCAGTTTTTCCACGGTTCCGCGCTTTTTGTCCATCCTCAAATTTTCTTCCTGTTTTTCCTTGTCTTCAAGTTACGCCTCTTTCTTCTTCTCCGCCGTAAAAATAGCCCAAGATTGACTTTTGTGCAAGAAAATCCTTGAGAATAATTCGCCTCTACCTTGCACTTGTGGTCTGCCTCAAGATGCAAGGTATCAGAAGTATTCTGCCCCTTCGGGGAGTCTCAATTTTTCTCAAGGACTCCCAGGAAAGCTCACTCCTTGCGTCGTTTGCTTTCGGGCATACCTGTTTTCTTGACAAAAGACCGTGATTTTTTGGGTTGCCTTAAAAATCACTTCAAATCATTGGGCTTGGATTTTTAGGCGTCAAAAGAAAGGAGGCTTACATGAGCCAAGTAAAAAAAGAAGTATTAAAGAAAAACGAAAAATTTGAGGATGGGGTGCTGCGCGCGGATGCCTGTATGGAAAGGTATTCAAAGCCGCGTAATTCTCAATACAGAACGTATCAAGAGGATCTTCCGGAGCAGGCATTTGGCCTATCCGCTCTCTGGGAAGAAAGAAATCTAATGAAGAACGTTTATAAGCTTATGGCTAAAGGCATTAAGCCAAACGGCTCTGAAAGCTTGGAAGCCTTTGTTGAAAAGCATAAGGATTTGCTTGACGAGGGAGGTGATTTCTAATGCAGGAAATTAAAAAGATTACAGATCAAGTAACCGAGAAGTTGACCATGGGTCAGATCGAGAGAATCTGGCAGCAGGTTGACGCGAGAAAAGAAGATGATACAAATCAACTTCGCCTGCAGGTTTTCTGGTTTGCAGGGGTAGAGGTTTGGGTAGTAAACGAGGGAGGTGTCATCACGATGATGTTCCCTAACGAGGAGGTCTAAAAATGTGGATACAAAGAGACAAATTAACCAAAGAAATAACTTGGAGCGAAGTCCAGGATTGGATAGTAATCGACGGCGTATTGTGGGTTGAGGTTGCCGACGAGCCGAAGGAGGTGAGCGCAGAATGTATAGTCCGGTGTTAAGCGAGACAATGATCAAGACGCTTTACAGGTTAAAGCAATCGCAAGGAAAACCAATGACTGTGATAGTTGAAAAGCTGCTGTTACGGTCCATGGCTTCTTTGGATAAAAGGCCAGTTTGCGAGAAATGCTCAAGCGAAAATAACAATGATGATTGCAGGAACTGCTATTTTTCCTGCATTAGGTAAAAGGAGATAAGACAAATGGGATACACTCATTATTGGTACAGGGAAAGGGAAATTGATCAGAAAGATTTTGTTAATATAGTGGATGATTTCAGGAAAGTTTTGCCTAAGATGCAGGAAGCAGGCGTTATTTTAGCAAACGGGCATGGTGAGGGTCAGCCGGTAATTAATTATGATAGGGTATGGTTTAACGGCTTATCTAAGTGCGGCCACCCAAAGAATGAAGCAATTACTATTCCCTGGCCCACAAAGAATGCCGGTGGAATCGCCAATCCTTTTATAGAAGACGCGCAGAAAGGACATTGGTTTGCAGGAGCCGAGATAGAGAAGCGGGTTTGTGATGGGGATTGTTCTTACGAGACTTTTCTATTTGATAGAATATTAAACCTGTCCGATTACAGCGAACCAAAAAACGGCAGATATTTTGACTGTACGAAAACTGCTTTTCGGCCGTACGATCTAGCAGTGATAACTTTTCTGATTATAGCCAAGCACTACCTGAAAGATAAAATTAAAGTTGTAAGCGATGGAGAAGACTGCCATTGGTTTGACGGGAAGATATTATGTCAGATGGAATTGGGGTATGGGTTTAGCTTTATTATGGGAAAGGAGCTATTGGAAGCAGATAAAATAGCATAATTTCTTGTTAGATTTGGCTACTTTCTGCGTCAGTTATATTAGGAGGTGGCACAATGAGATATAGAAAAGTTCCAAAATCTTTGATTACGGAAACAAAAAGAATAATCAGACTCCATCATTTTTTGCGATATGATTGCGGGTTGAAGGTAGCAGATGAATTAACCGTCAAAGATTTTAAAGTATTGCTCAGTATAATAGCAAGAATAAAGATTGTAAACTGAAGTGCGACAAGAAGAGTTAAAAAAAGCTCCACAGATCAAAGAAAAACTGTTACTTTGTAAGTTCTCACACAAACAAAGAACAGGAGATCTATGGAGCGAGACTATTGTAGCACAAAGAAGAGGTATGCGCATTTAAAGGAGTCAGAGCGTTACAAGATTGAAGTATTGTTGGCAGACCGTAAAAAAGTAGCAGAGATCGCAAAATTGCTTCGCCGGAACAAAGCGACGATATACCGGGAGATCGGGCGAGGCGCAGTAGCGCGGCTACAGTATGATTTGTCAGAGAAAATAACATATCGGGCTCATGTAGGGCAGGCAGAGTATGAAAAGCGAGGGCGTAACAAAGAACGGTCATTAAAGATCGGCAGAGATAAAGAACTGGAAGAATACATTCGGGTGAAACTGATAGATGAACGATTCTCTCCTGACGCGGTTATCGGTGAGATTAAGGTTAGCGGACGAAAGTTTACCGGAATGATCTGCACAAAGACGTTGTATAACTATATAGATAAAGGGATTTTTTCGGGCATAAGCAATAAGGATTTATGGCAGAAGCGCAACAAGAAACGCCGAAAGTATCGTCCAGTCGGTAGGGTGAGTCGGACGAACCGGATGTGTCGAAGCATCGAGAAGCGGCCCTTGGCGGTTGAAAAGCGCCGTGATTATGGGCATTGGGAAGGCGATACGATAAAAGGGCCCAGGAGATCAAAAACTAGCCTTATCACGCTGACCGAGCGAAAGAGCCGCGAAGAAATTATTATAAAAGTGGCGCAGGCTTCGCAGGAGGCGATAAAAGCAGCGATTGATGAACTGGAGCGTAAATACAGCCAAGGCTTCAAAAGTAAGTTTAAGTCTATAACCTTTGATAATGGTGCTGAATTTTTAGACTGGAGATCGCTGGAAATCAGCATTTTTGATAAAAGACGCAGAACAACAATCTACTTTGCTCATTCATTTAGTTCTTGGGAACGCGGCACGAATGAGAATCACAACCGGATGATCCGTAGATTTATCCCCAAAGGCACGGATATCGCCGACTTTAAGGAGTCACAGATTAAAGACATAGAAGGTTGGATGAACGCTTATCCAAGAAAAATTCTGGCGTATAAGACGCCTAAGCAGGTGGCTGCTGAGTACTTGCAAAGTAACAGCTTTGATCGGGAATTAAAATTTTGTCGCAATTAGAGTTGCAATTCGCCGTATAATAGCAAGAAAGAGAAATTCTTTGACTTATTTAAGATAGTTTGATATTATATCTGCTGATATACGGTAATAATCGAATTATGACGCATCTTTACCGATAGAAGAGAGGTAGATATGGAAGAAAAATTTATGACTCTTGAGGAAGTGTGTCGTTATGTTAAGCTTTCGAAACCTATGGTATACGTCCTTCTCTCTAAACATCGTATCCCAGCGGCAAAAGTAGGTAGGATATGGCGGTTCAATAAAGACTCGATTGATAAATGGATGGCCGAGAAGGAAAGGTATTATACCCATGAAAAAGGACGCAGGAAAACAGATGTTGTTTCAAGATAATACTGCAATCATTTAAACTATAAATAGAAGGAGAGATAGCTAATGAAATACAGAGAATCAGAAAAAAGGATTTTTCCTAGGATTGACGCAGAACTTCCGATACAAATAAGTCCAGAATTTATTGGTACAACTGTTGACTTAAGCGAGGTCGGGTTTAAATTCATTTTACAAAAACCATTACTTTTAACTAGGGCTAAGGCTAAAATAAAACTTTCTGCAGAAGAATATATTGATACGGAATTTAAGGTAATATGGAACAAGCATTTACTTTCTGATGGTAAATTTACTTATGGGGCATGTTTTATAAGACTAAAGGAGAAGGATTTAGAAAACCTTCGTACCATTTTAATCAAAAATAGTCTTAAATCGCTATTAAATAAGGTAGGTGATAAAAAGACTCAGGATTTGATTTCTAATTTCTGGAATGTAGATTTTAAAGATTATATGAATAAATTAGTCAAAATGGCACAATCTTTAGAACAGGGTGAAGACAAAGAGAAAATTTATAAGGAGATAGTTACTATTAACGATAATATCGTGCAAAAAGGGGACGAATTAGAAAATCAGTTAAATAATAAAATACTGATTAAGAAGGTTAAGAAGGCTTTCAGGGAGATTTGTGGGCCATGGGTTTATAAGGCAGAGATCGTTAAGCATGCTTTTGAGAAACCCAGAGGCTATCCTGGGGATTATAAATTAATAGAAATAATTTATGATAACAAGCCTCTATCATCGGCTTTAGGATATTGTTATGATAAATATTTATTAAGTAATGCTTATGCTGTAGCAGTAAGAAACCGAGAAAATGAAATGGGGAAAATATTAAGGGATTTTATCATTAAGGAAGTACATTTACCAAAGATTAGAATTTTAAATATAGCTTGTGGTTCTTGTCGAGAAATAAAGGAGGTGCTATCTGACTCAAAATTGTTGCTCAAGAACAATGTTTCCTTTTCATTAGTTGATCAAGATGAAGAAGCCCTAAAATTTTCAGAAGAGTCCTTAAACGAAGTTGTTAACAAGGTACCCCTTCATTTTTTTCAGCACAACGTATTAGATTACATTAATCAAAATAGCAAGTATTCTGAGATCTTAGGTAAGTATGATTTAATCTATAGTATAGGATTAGCCGATTATCTCCCTGATAGAGTTTTAAAAAATTTAATAAGCTTTTGTTTTAACTTGTTAAATTCTAAGGGTAGATTAATTATCGCACATAAAGATGTAAGCAAATATAAACCTTTACCGCCTGATTGGTGGTGTGATTGGAGTTTCTATCCGCGAGAAGAGAATCATCTGTTAAATCTAATAGTTAAAAGCGAGATAGATGGTTTCGATATAAAGATTTCTAGAGAGCCAAGTAATATAATATTATTTATAACAATTCAAAAGGTCTAAAATAATGTCATTTTTAGGATTTACAGGGGCAATAAACTTTATTACCTGTCTTGCGGTTTCAATTCTTATCGTTATTAAGAATATAAAAAACCCACTGAATCGCAGTTTCTTTAACCTAAATTTAAGTGTTGCTCTTTATAGTTTTGGTTATTTCTTTTGGCAATTAGCTAAAGAAGAATCACAGGCTTTATTATGGTTTAAAGTGTTATTTGTGGGTATAATTTTAATAAATATTACCTACCTATACTTTGTTTTCTATTTTCTAGGGTTAATTGAGGAAAAAAGAAAACTTCTGCGAGTGCTTCTTCTTATCAATATATTTTTTATTATATTAAATCTTACCTCAAGATTATACACTGGTCTTGCTCCTCGCTATAATCTTGGTTTTTGGCCAACCCCAACTTTTTTCTTTCATCTCTATTTGATTTTTTGGTTTTGGCAATGTTTATATGGATTCTATTGGTTAATAGTTAAACTTCGGGAAAGCGTTGATATTAAACGAACGCAAATTAAATATTTTACTATATCGGCTATGCTCGGTTTCGCTGGAGGCGCCACAAACTGGCCTATGTGGTATAGCATCCATCTGCCTCCTTATTTTAATATAATGATTAGTTTCTATATAGGAATTGTAGCATATGCTGTATTTCGTTATCGCTTGGTAGATCCTAATGTTGCTTTGAGTCGAATTGGAGTTTTCATATCCGTCTATCTATTGGTTTTAGGCATACCTTTTGCAATTACGGGTTTTGGGAAAAATGTGCTAATAAGTTTATTTGGAAATAGTTGGTTCTGGTGTCCTTTAATTATTTTCTTTATTTTGGCTACAGTAGGACCATTTATTTTTATATATTTAACTAGTCGTGTGGAAGCTCGTCTTCTTGCAGAAAAACGCAAACGTCAGGATAATCTCCGAGAGCTTTCTTCCTACATGATGCGCTTTACTAGGATTAGAACCTTGCTGGGATTGATTGTTCATAATGTTTTAAAAATCTTGCAATTAAAGCATGCTGCCTTTTATCTTCTAGAGAATGATCCTCTTAAAGGTAAACAGTTCAATCTGGTTTCCTATTATGCTGTTCCGAAAATAGATGGTTTACCTAAAAATATTCCCTTTGATTCTGTCTTAGCTGATAAGCTCTTTACAGAAAAAATAGCGATTGAATATGGAGAAATTAAGCATAAGATCGTTTCAACAACAAACCATGCCCTTGTGCCTCTCGAAAACGAATTGATAAAATTTAAAGCCAATATTGTTATTCCCATCCTTCTTCGTCTTGAATTGGTTGGTTTTCTTATTCTTGGCGGATCAAGAAACGATGAAACCTTCACCAAGGAAGAAATTAACGTGCTTCAAGTACTTTCCAATCAGGCAGCGCTTGCTATCGAGAATGCTTCATTCTGGCAAGGGGAAGAAGACAGAATAGTTGAATCTTCCAGAGAACAGGCTGTTTCGGACGTATCCTTCGGCGCCGGGCACCAGTTTAACAACCGGCTCTATGCCATATCTATGACCTGTGACGGTATTTTCGATATGCTCGGAGAGAGGAATGTTTGCGATCTTTCAGATGCGGAAGCAAAGCAGATCCTGCAGAAATCTCTTCCTAAGCTTAAAAAAATCTCCGATGAGTGTCAGTATGGAGGCGAGATAACCAAAGGAATAATGAGTCTGACCGGAACTACGCCACCGAACTTTGAGGAATTCGATCCATCTTCAATTATTAATTCAAGCCTCGAGCTTGTAGAAATGAAACACTCTCAGGATAAAATCGAAGGCAAACGTCCACCAGTTGATATTTCCTGTCAAATTGATAAAAACTTGCCTTCGGTATTTGGCTCAGACGCCCAAATAAGAGACTGCGTATTCAACTTGGTAGATAACTCTTTTGATGCTGTATATGAAAAGATTGACAAAATCAGAGTGAGAAATCCTGAACTTAAATGGCCTGAAAACGATTCCTATGCTCCCCATATAGAATTAAAAGCCTTTGTAAAAGATAACTATCTTATCATAAGCATTACTGACAATGGCATAGGTATAAAAGAGGAAGACAAAAGAAAGATATTCGCCGGTTATTACAGTAGCAAACCCACAGGGCTACAAGGGTACGGCAAAGGAGGTCATGGCGTTGGTCTATTTGTTGTAAAGAAATTTATTCTTGCCCATAAGGGGAAGATTGATTTTGCCTCTGAATACGGACAAGGAACAACTTTTACCATAGAGTTACCTTTATTAAAAACTAAGGAAAGCAAAAATAATGCTTAAACTCTTGATCGTAGAAGATTACGAGCTTATTTTGAATGAAATGGCTGATAACTTGGCTAATCAGGGCTATGCGGTGTTAAAGGCAGCGACAGGGCAAGCGGCAATAGATCTAATTAAGGAACAAAATCCGCAGATTATCATCTTAGACCTTAATTTAAAAGATATGTCAGGTCTACAGGTATTAAGAGAAGCGAAAGCATTTAATCCAAAAATATGCGTGATTGTATTAACCGGATTTGACGTGGAAACGACTAAGGAAAAATCTTTTCAACAAGGGGCGGATTATTTTCTGGTAAAGCCGATTCCTTTGGCCAAACTAAAAGAGTTTATTGCTCAAGCAGCAAAAACTGTCTCCAACAACAGACAATGAAAAAATTATTCATTGTTGATGATGAAGCAGAAGTAACAGAGGTTCTCAAAAGCCATTTTCAAAGAAGGGGCCTGGAAGTATATTCTTGTTCTTCGGGAGAAGAAGCGGTAAAATTATTGTTGGAGAAGCAGCCGGACTTAGCGCTTCTTGATTATAAGTTAGAAGGCCCGATGACCGGCCTCGATGTTTTAAAAAAGATTAGAGAATCTGGCTCTACTGTTAAGGTGATTATCTCAACAGGTGCGCTTGAGGATAAAGTTAAAGAAGAAGCAATTACCATGGGAGTAGAAACTTTTCTGAACAAGCCTCTTACAATGAGCACGCTTGATGAGGTGGTTGAAAATAACCTTAAAGATTAAAAACTATGCCTAAAAAGATATTAATTGTTGACGATGAGAAGCTTGTTACCGAAACCTTGGCGGGTATGCTGCAATTAAGAGGATACCAGGTTTTACAGGCTTTTGACGGGGAGACCGCACTCGCACGACTCAAGGATTCTGCTCCTGATCTTGTACTTCTTGATATGAAGCTTCCCGGCATAGACGGTTTAGAGGTATTAAAAACCATCCGTAAAGATTACCCTGGTATGTTTGTCGTGGTAACTACTGGCTATGACTCGCAATATAAGAAAAAAGTAGATCAGATAGGCTCAGACGGTTTCTTTGTAAAGCCAGTTCTGGTCAGTGACATTAAAGAAAAGATTGAAGCGCTGTTCAGTAAAGGCGCAGCCCCGACCATAGGGTCTAAGACTACAGCTACCCTAGATAAAGAACCGGTAGTAAACGAAAAGGATCTCCCGGAAGACAAAATTATCCCTAAGGCAAAAATACTGCTTATCGAACCCAGGGAAATGCTGGTTGGTTTACTGGAGGAATATTTCTCAAACAAGGAATGTACCCAGGCGGAATACGAAATAAAATGGTTTGGCATGGTTGAAGACGCCAAACATCTTGATTCCATTCATCATTTTCAGCCGGACATTATTCTTTTTGACGTTGCCCTCGTGGGGCTTTTCGGAGAATTTGCGGCAAGCCTAATGGATTTTCCTTATCCGCCCAAAGAAATTATCCTTTTTGGCGATCCAGCCATGAAATGGGAGGAGGCGGATAACTTGATTAAAAGGGGACTTGCATATGTAGCTACGCCCCTGGATCCTAAATATATGCTTCCGGATAAAGAGATCTTAGAAAAATTAAGCGACTCATTAAAGAGAGCTTGTATAAAACATAAGCTATACAGAGAGATCTAAATATGTTATTTCAAAGCTTTGGTTTGCCGGAACTATCGCTGATTATTTTGGCTATTGTGTTATACTTTCTACCGACTTTAGTTGCGGTATTAAGAAACCATAAGAATAAACTTGCAGTGTTTTTACTGAATTTTCTTTTAGGGTGGACCGGCTTAGGCTGGGTTGTATCTTTGATATGGTCGGTAATGAAATAAGGTATAATGGAAGAGAATAAAGAGGTTCGTAAGATTCCTGATTTGAACCATGAAGCTGCAAACCAGCTTAATGGCGTTTGCGCTGTGTCTGGATATTTACTAGATATAATTAAAGACCGTACGGATCTACCAGGAAATTTGAAAGATGAGTTTACAAAAGGTCTGAAGATTATTGAAACCAAAGCGCAGGAGGCCGCTGGTGAATTAAATAAAATAAAAGAGACATTACAGTCGAGGAATCAATACCTTTAGGATGGAAAGGAGTAAGGATGGCTGAAACAAGGAAGATTTTAGTAGTAGACGATGAGAAGGAAATAAACGAGACCTTAAGCGAAGTATTAACAAATAGGGGCCACCAGATGTTTTCTGCATTTGACGGCGATGAAGCGATTAAGATAATTAAAGAGAACAATATCGACCTTGTGCTTTTGGATATGAGGATGCCTAAGGTTGACGGTATAGAAGTAATCAAGGCTATAAAACAGCATAGCCCCAAAACCAGGATCATGGTTATTACTGGTTATGCGGATACATTCTTGCAAAGGGCTAAAGAATTGGGAGTAGACGGTTTTTTTGTAAAACCAGTGCGCTTAGATGCGATTATCAAGCGGATGAGAGAGCTTCTAGAGGTAAAAAGGCCGCCTTCTTGGTCATGGAGGGCAAAAGCCGAAGAAATAGGAGGCCATGTTATTAAAGCTAGGATCCTTTTTATAGAAGACTCTAAGCCTTCTTTGCCGCTTGTCCCTTTGGATGATTTAATCCAGACTGGCAAGGCGCAGCTTGAAACGCGTTTCATTTACACCCAGGAAGAGGCAAGGGAGAATATCAAAGAATTTAAGCCGGATATAGTGATTCTGGCTATGGTTGTACCACTAAAAAAGACTGATGAATTAGGTTCAGGTACATTTGATCTTTCTGATGAGATTTTAGAGTTACAGGGAAAGGGCATAGTCAAGGCTCTCATTGTCCATTCAAGAAGGGATGTCTTAGAGCAGGAACACAAGGATAAACTGGATCAGCTTTATGAAGAGATGAAGGATGTGCCGGAAATGCAGCTTGATGATTTCAGCCCCCAGGGCAGGCGTAGGCACATAGAGAAATTAAAAGCCAGGATTATCGAAACTTGTATTGAAAACAAACTTTTTGCAAAATGAGCCCATATAACGAAACTACATTTCTTAAGGTAAGTTCCATTATCTCCGAGCAATTAGGGGTGGATAAGGACAAGGTTAAAATCGATTCTGATTTAACCGAAGAACTCGGGATGGATAGCTTAGACAGCGTAGAGTTGGTTATGGCTTTGGAAGAGGCGTACGGAATCGAGATACCCGATGAGGATGCAGAAAAAATAAGGAAAGTTTCCGATATCCTTGACTACTTGATTAAAAGGAAGATTCAATAACTATGGCAAAATTGTTGATTATTGATGATGATAGAGAGACGGTTGTTTATTTGAAAGGTTTCTTCAAGACAAGAGGCTGTCATATTTTGGCCAGTTTTACCGGAGAAGACGGCCTTGTAAGTTTTGAAAAGGACAAGCCGGATGTCGTACTTTTGGATATCAAACTTCCTGGCATAAACGGCTTAGAAGTGCTAAAGCGCATAAGAGAAAATGACAAGCAAACGCCTGTGGTAATGTTCACTGCTCTTGGCGATGAATCGACGCGTAAGGAAGCGCAGGATCTCGGAGCAAATAATTATATCAAGAAACCTTTTAATATGCTTGAGCTTGAGGGAGTGGTGGCTAAGCTGATTTATAAGTAAGTTTGATAAGCCGGAGGATGTTATGAATATACCAAAGATTATTATTGCAGATGATGAAGATGGATTGCGTCAAACCCTGAATAAATTTATCTCAGAAAGGCTCCATTGTGAGCTTTATGAGGCTTCCAACGGTTACGAGGCCTTGACGCATCTAAAAGAAAATGGCTGCGACCTTATGCTTTTGGATTATAAGATGCCAGGGATTTCAGGCTTAGAAGTTTTGAAAGAAGCAAAAAAAATAGTTCCAGATGTGATTGTTTTTGTGATCACAAAGTGGGATAGTGCCGAAGTTTCAAAAGAAATCCAGGACTTAGGTGCCGAATATATTCCCAAACCACTTGCTTTAAAGTTACTCATGGCGAAAATCCAGGAGAAGCTTAAAGCCATAAACAAATACCATCCGGTAGTGCCTTAAATCCTTACCTATATAATGCTATCTGTATTTAGGAGACTGTATAACCAGGCAGGTTGATTTTCTTTTTGAAGTATTTTCAAAATAGTGAGGGTAGGTGCTTTTGAACCAGAAAGGCTTGGAGGTTTTCTGGAGTTCGTGTCTTTCTATCCCGTTTTCAGTAGTAATTACGCAGGTAATCTCTCCGCGCTGCGGGTAAACCCATTTTATAAAATTCCCTTTCTCAATTGGATCCTGCTCAGTAAGCGTTTTTGCTTTAGGATGTAACACTAACTTTATGGGCAGGAAATCCACGTCTTTAGTCAAGACATCAAAATAGGCATTTTTGGAATACTCATAGCGGTCAACTTCAATATCCTCATCAGTTCCTTTTTTTATTTCTATAGGAGCTATGTCCAAAGAAGCGGCGATTTGGAAGAGAGAGGATTCCCTTATTTTTGTGAGTCCATGCACAGTCCTGTAAAGAGTTAAATACGTAATGGCTTCGTCTCCAAATAACTCTTTAACCTTTCTATGCAAGACAGCAAGGTTTAGCCTATTTTCATCAATCAATAATCTTATCTTTTCGTGAATTTTCACCTTTAAATCCTCCAATTTAATTCTATCTTTAAGAACCTGTTTTGTCAAGAGAAATTTTATCATTTATTGTATAAAGATAAAATATATGTTAAATAATATTTGCACCTTTTGTAGTATTATCTTATAACACTATGTATAGCAGATATTTATATCTATTTATCATATTTATCAGTAAACCTTGACAAATGATAAAGTGTGTGTTATACTTCTGCTGTAAGTTAAAAAAGGTACTTAAAGGAGCCAAAATGGATCAAGCTAAATTAAAACTTTTAATTGTGGATGATGAGAAAGAAGTCTGCGAATACACCGCTTCTCATTTAAAACGTAAAGGCTACGATGCTTTGGTCGCAAATGCTCCGGAAGAAGCAATCACTGTTATTAAAGAACAGAATCCAGATCTAATGATTCTAGACATGAACTTGCCTGGCATGAGCGGAGCAGATCTATTGAAAATAGTCAGGCAGTTTAATACATCGGTTAAAGTTATTATGATATCCGGTTACCCTTTAGATATTCAAAAGGATCCGCAATTCAGTGGATTAAATATTTCAGAGTTTATGCAAAAACCTGTTCCTCTTAGCGCCCTTGACTCAATGTTGGCGAAAATAACAAACAAGGAGAAAGATGGACATACACAAATTGATTCATGATACATGCGAAGCTACAAAGCATCTTCCTTTCTTAATCGGTTTGGCCGGTTCCATAAGGATTATGCCTAAGCAGAATTCGCGCGAGCAAATTGGCGACCTGGGGGATGTACCAGGGGATAATATCTTGCCAAAAGAGATATTAAATTCCCTAATCTCTCGCAGGAGCCTCTAGGTCGCTTTAAATTTTTCTTTTTGCCACGGAGAAAGGAAAGATGCGATGGTAAAAGTCAAATGCAAAATCTGTGGCGAAGAGGGTTATACCGCGGCGCCAAAAGTATTGAAGTGCGAATGCGGAGGGAGCTTTAGAGTGATTCGCGAGAAAAGAGAAGACAGGATCACAACGGTGGACCGCAGCATCTTAGATTTATTTAACTTCTCTAACCTTATAAATTATGGAAATAATTGAAGCCCTGATTAAAAAAGAAAACCATTCAAAAGAGGAATTCGACACTTTGGTTGTCCAGGTGAATTCGCATTATACCCGGCAATTAAAAAATACTGTTGTGCCGCAGCACTGCGGCTTATGCAGCATATTCCGTTTTTGCAAGATTATTAATCATAAGCTTATTTGCCCATGGACTTAAAGTCAAAATCAGTTCCAATTATGAGAAAATGCAGTATAATAAAAGGCGAGATGGAAGAAAAGCCAAAATTATTAGTTGTGGATGATGAAGTTGATATACGCGAGTCTTTGGTTAATCATTTTTCGCGGCGTAACTTTACGGTTTCTGCCGCGAGTACCGGAGAGGAAGCGCTTAGATTAATTAAAGAGAATAAACCCGATTTGGTTATTTTGGACATGAAGCTTGAGGGCAACCTAGAGGGTAAGGATGTCTTACGAATCTTGCGTGAAACCGATAAAGACACAAAAGTAGCCATGGTCACAGGCGCAGTCCTGTCTGAACAAGAAATGCAGGATATAGCTGATTTAGGTATAGTAGATTTTGTACATAAGCCGGTAGATATTCATACGCTGGAAGTTCTTATTAAAAAAGTATTAGAGCGCAGTTATCCAAAGGCAGTCAAATTCGAAGTAATAATGTCTAAGGAGCCGGGAGAAGATACTTCTTTAAGGCGCCTTGCTCATGATCTCTCAAATATTTCAAGCGATATCATCAATAAATGCGAACTCTACACACTTGATGAAGAGGAAGGCCTAAATAAAAAGAAGAGTGAGAAAGAACGCCTCGCCGAAACAACGGATATCTTAAAAGCGGTCTTAAAACATAAAGAGCGGCTTGTTGATATAGTGCAAAAATTATCTTCGCTTGCGAAGAAAGAAACATAGATTTTTCTTGTTAAGCGGGAGGAGGACCTGCTTAACAATTTTTCAAGAGTTACGGCATTGCCACGGATTCCTTAAAATAAGGAATGTGCCGGACTGAAACGAAAGGTCTTGGGTCGGATCAGTTCGGCTTTTTATTTGAGCAGTTCTTAAGCACTTTAACAAAGTCCAAATCCTGCGAGAGTGAAAAAATGAGACTAAAAGGATGTTGGACTGGCAGAAGCATACTAAATTAAGAATATTTATCAGGACAATTTGTATTGTCTTGATAGTTACATTCTTTTCTTATGACCTAACCTGGGCAGGCGCAGGAGAGGTCTTCAGCAACAAGAACAAGCGCGCCTCGCAAGATTCTCCTTCCGTTGAAATCCCCCAAGAGCTCGGTGTAATCAAAGAATCCTATACCTCAAAATACAATCCGCATAAGCTGGTTATCCATATCCAGGATGCCCACGCAAATGTGGAAGCGCAGACTAATGAAGCAAGCCTCGTAAAATACCTAAAAGACAAATACAAAATTAATCTAGTTTCAGTTGAAGGCGGTTTTGGGGATTTTGACGCTGATTTTTTCAGGTCTTTCCCTAAAGACAAAAAGGTAAGGGAAAAAATCGCCAAATATTTCCTCTCCAAATCCTTTATTTCAGGGACAGACTATCTTTTAATTACCGAGAATGAACCGCCGAAGGTATTCGGCGCAGAGGATAGAGAGCTTTACGCCAGCCACTTAAACACCTTTAAGGAGAACCAGAGTTTTTCAGATTCGCTCGGCCGGTCGTTAAAGGTAGTTGAGGATGTAATTGATACCTTAAAAAATAAATATTACTCCAAGGACTTGAGGGAATTTACCGGCAGAACTGAAGATTTCAGGCTGGGGAGAATCTCTTTAGAGGAATATATCTCTTACCTTAATATAGCGTCTATAATACAAAACGTTGATTTATCAAAATTTCCTAATCTTTCCCGAATCATTAATCTCCAAGAACTTGAGCATAAAATTAACTTTGATAAAGCTGAAGCCGAGCGCCAGGATTTAATTGATTCACTCACTAAGGCGCTTTCCAAGCAAGACCTTGAAGAGCTGGTTAAAAACAGCCTTGATTTTAAGGCAAATAAAGTCACACCGGTTGAATATTATTCCTACCTTGAGAAACTAACCAAAGAAGCAGGTATTCCGGTAAGCACCTATAATAATCTCTTTACCTATATTAAGTATTTATCCGTTTCTGAGAACCTGGATAATTCCAAGGTCTTTGAAGAAATTGATGCTTTCGCTGAAGCAGTAAAAGATAAGCTTACTGCTACCTCAGCAGAAAGGGATATAGAGCAACTTTCTTCAATAATCAGGATCATAAAAGGGCTTTCAAATATAAACTTATCGCCTAAGGATTATGAATACTTTAAAGGTAACCGTGAGGTTTTTAATTCTAAGGCCATAGCTAGTCTTTTAAGAAGATATACAAATTCCTCTGCCGTAAATTCACTTCCCGGGGACAGCGAGATAGCCTCATTAGACAAATTCTACAGTCTTGCCCACGACAGGGATAATGCCATAGTCAGCAATTCTTTAAACCGTCTAAACCGCGATTACAGCTCAAATTCAGTCATTATAGTTGCCGGTGGTTTCCATACCCAAGGCCTCACTTCAATCCTAAAAGAAAAAGATATCTCTTATGTTGTGGTTGCGCCTAGCATCAAATCAAGCCAGGAGAAGGAAAATACCTACTTTGCCCTTCTTAAGGATAAGAGGCTCCCGCTTCAGGATATCTTAAATGATCCTGATACCTTGCAGATTATAAACAGTATTTCTGATCCGGAAGCTCGGAGACTCTTGGTGAATTACTGGATTGCCAGGGCATCCAGATATTATTCGGTTAAAGAGCTCCAGACGCAGTTAGATAGATTACAGTTATCTGAGGAAGATCAGAAAGCAGTAAGCCTCGCCTTAGAGGAAATCTCGCCTATTAATAAACCTGTCCAGCTAGAAGAAACAGTACCTGCCACTATACCAAAGCAGGAGAATCCTATAAAACAAGCCCCGACTATCCAGCAAGGCCCTGGTTTGGTTGAGAGATTTGCTCAGCTTATATTATCTATGACAGGGAAGATAAAGAGCGTAGTAAATATCAAGAATATTTCCACAGGGATAGTTGCTGTAGCGCTCTATCTTTATTCGCCTTTAGCTGCCTCTTCGTTTGATAAAGGAAGCGAGAACAAAATAGTATCTTTTGAGTTTAGTGCCGCTCAAAGGAATATGATTAAAGAAGAGGTTTCCTATGTTTCTAGAAGGATGGTCCCGGAGATCTCGCAGCATAAGGTTGATGAGATAGTCAGTAATACCATTCCTTTCAGAAAATACACACAGGAAGAGATACGCGGCTGGGTCAAAACAGCAAATAGAAATATGCTGCTTGCCTTGTCAGGTATCCCTGCGTTCTTCGGATTTGCCTGCTTATTAGAAATGGTGGTATGGTATTTCTTTACCGGAGCATTCGATCCATCTGTAGC
Source organism: Candidatus Omnitrophota bacterium (assembly GCA_003598025.1). Taxonomy (NCBI): domain Bacteria; kingdom Pseudomonadati; phylum Candidatus Omnitrophota; species Candidatus Omnitrophota bacterium. The sequence goes on along the minus strand of QZKH01000003.1, from coordinate 550,729 downwards.
GAAAGTATTTATCCAGCTTGGCACCTTTGGCCCGTTATTGTTTTACGCTGTGGGCGGCAAGCTTCTAAACCATTTCTCAAGCAAATCTTTATATCACTCTCAAACATTGGATTATCAGCACGGCGGTTCCGTTGAACCGGAATATAAAAAGATAGTTGTCGCCTTAAGAGAACATCTTTCAGATGATTATCTTAAAGAAATAATCGCACACGAAACCACTCATTACCTTAGAAGCTACGGCAGATATATAAATGACGGTGAAGGCGCTTATCTTGCTAGCGCAGTTGGTTTCCTAAGGCTACTTGAACTGCAAACTAATCCTGAACAATTCCTTGCTGCCAACGCAAAGGACACCGCGGATAAAGCGGAAGAACTGGCAGCAGCTTTAAAATCAGGCGCAAGGCCGCAGGATACGCCGGGGATAGCTGACTTGATGGCTGAATACAAGTCAGGTCTTGAGAATTACAAATACGGCAAAGTTATAGGCTGCGTAGCCTATGGGCTGTCTGTAAAAACAAATAATAAAGAAAATTCCTGGAAGTTTTTAAGATTCTTAGCCCAGGGAATCGATATTGCAGAAGCTTTTAACGCGGTGCTCACTGGAGCAGAGATTAAGCCAAAGGCAGCCGGAAATTCCGGAACGCTGTTAGAGAAATTCGCAAGCTTTGCTGCATCTTTAAAACCAAAAGCCAAGGAAGCAAAGTTCATAGAACAGAGAATAGCAGGAGGCAAACAGGAGCCAACAGTAACTTTTTCTGCGCCTGCGGCGCAAGAAAAGCCCGCTGCAATAAAAGCAAAGCCTGAAATTAAAGCTAGTATCCCTCGCTTTGCGATACCCAAGATTAAGATAAATTTACGGCCTTTCTTAACAGCGATAAGTGTTTTTACGCTAAGTTTGTATTTTTCTACAACAGCTTTAGGCCAAGATAATTCTGCGTCTTCTAAGATATTCGCCTCATTTAGCGATGTATTTACCCATGGCGTGACTATTTTCTTAGCGATAGCAGGCACAATTGGATATTTTGCCTATCGCATCATTAAGAAGATTTCTTCGAAGGGAAAGACTCCTGTTCAGGAAGTGGCTCCGGTTGTAATTGAGCCTACCATAGTAACAACTTTCAGCAGGCCTCAAGTTGCAAGGCCGGTGGCAAGCATAATCAGCAACCCTCAAGGTATACAGCCGAATCATAATTTGCCCGTTACCATGCGCCAAGAGTTAGAAAACCGCATCCAGCAGTTAAGCGGTTCCATTGCTCAAGGCTCAAAGGACGCTTTAGCCAGGAGCTTTAGGCCTGTGGGTCCTGGTGAACTGCCTTTACCCATGCCCCTATCCATGCTTAATCAGGATACCTCAGATAGAGATAAGGTAATCCATATATTAGAAAATATGCAGCGGATGATGGATGGCACGGATGAAAAAGTTTTGCGTGATTTTGAACGGGCTATTGACAATGCCCGAGATAGGGTTACCGAGCAAGCGCTGGATCAATACGAAGGACTTTCTGATGAGGCGCTTTACCGGCTCTTAACGGATGGCTATATAGCAGAACTGGAAAGAGAATTCCAGCGTATTATTGAAAATCAAATTCAGCACATGATCCGCTTTCATGCTCCAAGTACGGAAGAACAGACTCTTTATGTTAGCGAAGAGATAAACGAAAGATATGGGCGATTGCCTCGTTATTTAAAGTGGATTCTTACCAATAATCCTCAAATTGAGAATGATCCTTTAGTACAGGAATGGATAAATACTATAGAACGCCGTATGTCGCAGATACCGGCATTCCCTGAGATGATGACCGGATATTCCAAAGTTGCCCTAAACAAATCATTATACCTAAATCCTGAAATAGCCAGGCGCGTGCTTTTATATCTGGCAAAAAAAGCCTCTCAAGATATAGAAGTAACCGAAGGCGATGTAAGAAGAGAAATCCAGGCAGAATTAGCCAGGAACTTGCCGGAAGATGTCATAGAGGGTCAGGTTGTCGTTACAGAAGAAGAAAGCATCTCTGAACTGCCTCCGGCACCGCAAGCAAGAGCGCTGCCCGCTCCTAATATGGGAGAAGCAGAAAGCAAGAGGGCAAGGCTTAAGGCCTTGACTGATGATTATAACCAATTCTTGGTTAAATTCAGAGAACAGGAAGGAACAATTGCTAAGGTTCAAACCGATCTTAGGGAATTAAGTGAGGGCCTGGAAGAGGCAAAAAGACAGAACGATAGGATTGTTATCGAAGCCTTGCAGCCGGCAGTAGACGGTTTAACTTCAAAACTTAGGAAAGTTAAAGAAAAGCTTGGCCGTCTTGAGCAGGAGAAAGCAAGATACGAAGAACAGATTAACTCATTGCGCAGGGAATTAGGTGAGACCGGTGGAACAACCTTATACGCCTTGGATCCGCTTTCCATAGGAGTGGTTGCAGTATTTACGGTATTATTCGGTCCCCCTCTTTATATTACCAAGAAAATTCTCAACAAATGGTTTAACACAACGGCCGGTAAAACCTTGGGTATGACCGCGGCCGTTGGTTCATTAGTTGCAGGCTATTATGCCTACTTTGTTAATTTGACCCCAAAGATTCAGGAGGTCTTTACCAATCCTAAAGAGGCAGACTGGCCGATCCTGGCAACCCTGCTTATCGCCTGGCCGGTTTCAATTGTCAGCGGAATTCTTGGCGGCAAAGTTGGCAAAGGGATTTCCCATGAAAGGTTGTATTGGAGAGCAAATTCAGAGTTTAAGAAAGGCAATATTGATGAGGCTATAAGTTTAATTAATCAGGCCATAAAACTAAACTCCAAGAACGCGGTTGATTACAATCTTTTAGCTGAATGCCAAAGAAAGAAGAGGCGCTTTGATGACGCTATAACATCTTACAGAAAATCCCTGGAAATAACGCCAAATAACAGCACCACCTATAATAATTTAGGTGTGGTTTATGTTGAAAAGGGCGATGATGTAAAAGCCATTGAAAGCTATAAGCGTTCACTCGAGCTTGATGCAAATGACCAGATAGTTTTGGCTAACTTAGGCAGATCCTTGCATAAGAAGGGACAGTTGTTAGAAGCGGTAAGGGCATTCCAGCGTGCCCAGGAAATAAAGCCAGACTCTTCAGTTACGGAAGAATTAAATGCAATTCTGCAGCAAACAGGAAACATCTCTAAATCTCAAAGACCGCAGGACCTAGAATATGCTAAGACATTAAGCGAATCCTTAAAGATTGAGAAAGAACGTGGCTGGATAGGGCAGCTTTCTTATGACGACAATTTGACTGCGGTTGCCTGGTTAGGCGCCGTGGTTGCTTGGATCTTAGGAGGTATATTCCTATATTACGTTCCCTACGGTCATCATTGGGAGCTAGGTACGTCTGACAAGCCAGCAACCTTAGGATATGTAGTTTGGATTGGGGAAATAGTAGTTGCTCCACTTCTGGGTGCTGGTTTAAGTGTCGCAGGTGTTTGGGTAAGCGAAAAGGTTACCAGTGTGGTAAAAACTGTCTACCGTTTCTTAACATTCCCTCTTACTTACCGAAAACTGCAAAAAGTTAATCTCTTGCTTTCGGATGAGCTCTCAGATAGAGACATAAGCAGCGTGGCCCCCGTATACGCGCGCATGTCCAAGGAATACCTGGAGAAGATCTTTCGCTCTTGGATGGAAGCAGGACAAGAAGAAAAGATTGCCCGGCTATTCAAATTCGGTAACTGGAAGTCCGAGAAGACACGGATTTACGGAGATATCGGAGAATATAAAAGGGTATCGCGCGTTGCTGCAACAAAATTTGCCACCACTGCCCAGGAGCAAAAGGTTATTTTTGACGGTATTGATAGAGAAAAAGAAAAACTTACCCAGAAAGGCGCAAACAATGCTGTAGGTTTAATTAAAGATATCCTTCCGCAAATCACTGAGCAATCCAGAAATAGGGATGAGTTTTGGCATTGGCTAACTTTAGTTGTAAGTTTGCCTAAGAATATCTTAGACCAAGGGCAAAGGCAGGTTTTAGCAGTCTTTACCGATCTAAGAGAATTTGACTGTGCTCAAGAGGAATCATTAAATAAGTTCGGTACTAACCAAGAAGCAGCTGCAAGAGCCAGAGCTGCTATAAACGGCCTTATACAGAAACTGGAAAGAGACGGATTAAATTATCCCGGCATCCTCAAAAAAGCATTAGCCGAAATTAACAAAGCCTCACGCAATTTAGATGAATTTTTATTCTGGATAAATGAAGTTATGCAGTTTGAAAAACAGTCATGGTCTTCAGGAGAATTTCTTAGGCTATTACAGAATCTAATTGCTTATGTGCGTGCTAAAGAGGAAGCTTCAGGAAAGTTTTGCCATAATTCCCAAGAAACATCCCAACTGTTCCAGACAGTTGACAGCTTGCGGCAAGAATTAAAAAGAAGAGGTGTTACTGCAGATGTTTATATACTTATGACTATTATTCCTAAGGTTACTGAAGTTTCTCGTAACCTAACAGAATTCTTTGAATATATAAATTTCCTTAAGGCATTCGATGATAATTTCTGGAAAGGCGTTAATGGCTATGGGCCGGCAGGGGCGCTAAATGTAATCATTGTTCAAGCTGGCTTTAAGCAAGCAAAAGAAAATGCTGCAGCTAAGTTTACCCAGGATGATTCAAGCCGCCAGAAATTCCTCTCAGATATCGATAATCTGAAAAACCAACTTTCACAAAAAAGTATTCGCCATCTTCCAGGTATGCTTGAAGATAGCAATAGTTCAGATTTACTTAAGAATATTCTGTCGGAATTAACCAAAACGTGCAGGTCAAAAGAAGAATTTATCTATTGGTTAACCGAATTAATAGGACTTAATGCTAGTGTTTGGGGTGGAGGAGCTCAAGCGGTAATCAATAATTTCAATGACTTAGCTGGTTTTAAGCAAGCCAAAGAAATGGCTCTTGATAAACTCTGTACTAACCAGCAGGAGAAAGATGATCTTGGCAGGATTATTGATTCCTTAAAGGCAAAGTTAGAAGAAAAAAGACCGAGCTGCGCCGGCTTAATAAAAGATGTAATCTTGGAAATTCTAAAGGACATTGACACACTTGCCAATCAGCCTTACAGGAAGAATGACTTTGTATGGTGGCTTACTATGTGCGTTAATTTTGAGGCACAGACGTGGGCTGCAGGAACAAAACAGGTTTTGTCCGGATACCAAGAACTCAAGAACTACATAGTAAAGAGGCGTGAACTATCTGCAAGATTTACTACCAATCCAGAAGAACAGCAAAGATTAACTGCTGTTTGGGATAATTTAGATAAAACTGCTAATTTTACAAAGCCAGCCACTATTAGTTTGCTTAATAATACTATAGATAAGATTGCTAATGTCGCTATTAATCCAAGAGAATTTGTTTTCTGGATTGGGAGTCTTTCTGAACTTAAGCCTGAGGTATTAGAGGTTTTCTGCCGTGATATTGCTACAACATTTGATTATTACAAGAGCAAAGGAAAGGATAGGGACTTTAATCATCTTCCCGCGGTTCTGAATCAATATTACAAAGCTTATCGTCAGCTGGTTTTGATTACACCAGACCTTTTGGATATTTTAACTGATTCATCAATAGATACAGATAAGCGCGTTGAGAAAGCCTACCAGTATATTGTTGGCCAGAAAATTGTTAAATTAGGCGCGCCATCTAACCTCGCAGGTTTAAGAGACGCTGTAAGTTTTGATGAGCTGATCAGGGCCGTAGGCGGGGAGGATACAATTAGAAGCTTTATCCAAGAATTTTCTCCTGTAAGAAAAGCTATGGAGAAGATGGGGAGGGATGGTGTTTACAGCTACGCGGAAAGCCAAAAGCCTGCGTATTATAGGCGTTTTCTTGATGAGGCAACGGGATTAAAGCCGGGGTTCAATCAGCCAGGAGAGAAATTCAGGGTATCCTGTATAGGTGAGATAGTAAAGTGGTCTAGGGAAGAAGAAGCGCAGGTAATGCCTATAAGCGATACCGTTCAGGCGTTAAGGCAGCTCATTCAATATCTACGCATGGAATGGCCTAATCTCTATGATAACTTTATTGAGCCAAAAAGGGAATTAATTAAGGGTAGACCTCTAGAGGAGTTTGTCACTTCAGATACAGTTTCAAAGATGGCTCAACAACTGTTAGGCAAAGTGCAAAATTGGCAGCAGTTTTCCGAACAGCAGCGGGCAGTATTTACTTTAAAAATAATGGAAATCCTTGCTTTTTCTGAGACAGCCGAGTTAAGGGCGCAGATAAACAGTGCAACCGATGACTTTAACAAGCTAAGGACAGTTGTGCAATATTGGCAACGTGTTCGCGAACTGATTTTAAAGAATAAATGGTTACAGGAAAAGTCCAAGTTTTATTCTTCTGTATCAAAATTTATTGAACAAAAGAAGTCTACGATAAACAATAAACTCGATGAGAAAGGAAAACAGATATTGCAGTTCCATTTATCCGGAGGGACCTTAGCTGATTTCTTCAAAGGATTTGTGAGCCAAGATTGCACAAAAAATACCGATGGTGACTATCCGCATTTCTTGGACACCCAAGCTTTTGTTATGGATCCCGCTTGTTTTCTTTTTAAAGTGATTGAAGAGAATAGATGGGTAGGTAATATTTATACTTTCGCGTTTAAAGACAAAAACGGTAAATTCTATCTCTTCTTAGATATGTTTCAACTTAACGAAAGCCACCTTTTAGTGACAAATGGAGAAGGGAAAGAAGAGATAAGAAAAGAATTTGCAGCAAGATTTGTTCGTGAATTTATGAACTATCTGGGTTCGCAGGGATTTGATTATTTGCTGATAAGCTCTGATCCGGCTCAGCGGGGAATAAAAGATGCCTTACGTAAAGCTGCGAGAGAAAAAAGTGGCCAAAATGAAACGGCGGTATTTAAGCTTAAGAAATTAGGGGGGACAGAATTCTTTTCCGAGGCAGGAGTAAGCGAAGAATTTGTCCAGACAATAAATGGAAATTCTATCTCTAATGATTTCCAGGATGTCTCTGGCTATAGGATTGAGTTAGATAAAACTACTCCTCAAGTAATTCAGCAGAGACAGAAAGATTTGGATTATTTGGAAAAACTCTTAGGCGAGATGTCCAGCGAGGAAACCCGCCTTGCCAGCCTTTCCAAAGAGAGGCGAGAAGAGTTAACTCAGTTAAATAGAAGAGGCCAGGAAGCAGCCAACTCAGGCAAAAATGCTGTAGCTTTAGCTTTAAAAGAAGCTTCTGATCAGAAAACCGCAGAAGCCCAAAAGATAGAATATGAGTTGGGCGAATTAAGAATGAAGATTAGGGAGAAGAAGGACGAGCTTGGGCATATAGGCGTTGAATTAGGTCTTGGTACCGGCAGGGGATCTAGTCCTGCTTTGGGCGTAAGATTAGCATCCTTTATTCCTTTAGGAATATTCTCAAGCCTTCTCTTTGCAAATAAAGCCCAGGCGCAGGATTTTTCTTCTGGTGATTGGCTCTATAATCCGCTTACGCCTTTAGTATTTGTAGCAGGTGTTGCTGGATTTATCGGATTAGTTTGTTACATTTTTTACAAACTCTTCCCGCATAAACCGGACCGCGATTCATACTATGAAACCGAATATTTACCAAGACCCGTTCTTCAAGAATATAAATTACCGGAGGATTTAAGGACACAACTTGCTCAAGTCTTGTCCAAGATATCTGCAGAATCCAGTGAGCTTGTTCCAAAGAATATCGATATCAGAATTCCTTTTGAAGTAGGCATTTCAAGAAATCAGGCTGTTAAAGCATTAGGCCTGCTTTACTCTAGTCTTATTAAACATGGTTCCATCATAGATTTCTTTAAGGATAAGAGCTTCTATCATAACTTTAAGCAAAGAGCGAAAGAATTGAGCTTGACGGATGACTTTGATCAGCCTCAAAACAAGAGCTACTTTTTTAGTGTTCCTAAAGAGAAGATTCGTTATGAAGAAGACAGGCGCGCCGAGGAGTTTATCGGGCAGTATTTAAATAGGATTAGAAGGACACAAATAGGCACTGCTGATGAGTTATTAGAAAGAATACATCAGGAAAGGTCGCGCCTGTTAAGGAAAGAACTGTATAAAGGCGCAACGCCGACTGATCTATACACATATTATCAACTGCTTTTATCTTATGTTTCTTTGCAAAGCAAAGCCAAACTCGACGAGGTCAATGATCTCTTATCTGAGAAAAACTACCTTGGCGCCTTAAGTGTCCTTGAGGAATTTTTCCGCATAGATATCGGCGGGGAGACTATTTCCCTTGAAGAGAATGCAAGCTTAAAAGATGCCTTGAACAGGGTTTTGCAAAAAGAGATTGAAGATATCCGCTGGCAGTTTAACCGCTGCACTTCGTTCCAGGCAAACAAGCAGCAGGTTATCCGCGAGGCAAAAGACATCCAGTTTGAACTGAGGCTTTCTGAGAGAACGGCTGATGATATTTTAAGAGGTGTGGCAAGTGGAGACTGTACTTCCATAAACGGCTCGGCTTTCTACAATACTATCCCACAGTTTATGTTTGACCCCGGATTATTGGTCTTTAGGGTTATCCAGGATGACAAATGGGTAGGTAATGTTTATACAATTGTTGGCGAGAAAGATAGCGAACCTGTTCTAATTGTTGATGCAATACAGCTTCCTGTTTGGGGAAGATCTTGGCCGGTTTCAGTAAAGGAGATTTCGGATAAAGTATTAGAGAAGGTAGTTGAATATGCCAGCTCACAAGGATTCAGCCAAGTTTTAATGAGCAGTTTTATTTCCAATTTCAATGCCATACACGACCATTTTGACCAGAAATATCCTGCTACAGCACAGGAAATAGAAAAGACAACCGGCTTTGAACATTTAAAGGCTTTAGGCCTGTGGGATAATTATGCAGCGCGCAATGAATACCTGGAGACTTTTAGCCCGCATTGGAACTATTCTTTAAAAAGAGTTGATCCAAATAATCCAAGACAAACCTTATTATTAAGGAATATCTGGCAAAGAAATACACCAAAAGAAACACAAGAAATACAGCCCGTTGATTCAGGAGAGGGTACGGTTTTAGAGAAGCCAGCCCCCGCGCAGGAAAATAATCCTGTAAGCAGTCCAGTTCAAGCAAATTCACAGCCGGTTAAGAAAAATACTCCTAAGCAAGGGCATTCTTTCCGGAACTTCTGCACCGGCTTTCTATTGGCTGCTGCATTGCTGCTTTCCAGTGGCTGCGCCACTGCATTTAATTCAAGGATAGGACCTCTGACTATACACAGTAGAACAGAGGTTGCTCTTAGCCAGCCTAAACCACATGAAGCGTCGTTAAGCGTTTCCGGGAATATCGAATTAGGCGAGAAGGCAAAGAAACAGGAAACAGCCAAGACACCAGAAGTTAAAAAGGCACCCAAAGGAGTTGAGCTCAGGAGTCAAGGCAACATGCGTGTAGGCCCTCTAACTGGAGATATAAGTCCGAAGGTGGGCTTAAGTGATGTTCCTCAGGAAGAAGCCCCAATAAGTTTATCTGCCAAGGCATCTTTGGGAGAAAAAGTTAAACAGAATAAAAGTGATACTGAAGGAGTTGAGCTTGCAACGGAAGCTAAGGTCAGGCTTGGCCCTGCTACTGCACAGGTTAATCCCAAGGTTGGTTTAAGTGATGTACCTGAAGGACAAAAACCGTTAGATTTAAGCGGAAAGGTTTCTGTGGAAGAAACCGGCAAAGATGCTGTTTCGCAAGAAAAAGCACCGGCTAGAGAAGAGGCTAAACCTAAACCGGCGCAGGTAGACCAAGCTCAAGATAATGCTCCAGATACACAGCAGATTATAACTCAGATCAGCGAGCAAATAAAATCTATACAGGCTGAACTGGATAAAATACGCCAGACAGATTCAAATCTTAAAATAGAAGTATCTGATCTGAAAGCCCAGCTTGCCGGTGCCCAAAAACAACTGCAGCAGTTAAAGGAAACACAAAAACTTCCTGAAGAAGTTACTCAGCTTCAAGAGAAGAAAGCTGACTATGAACGTCAAATTGCTACCCTTGAAGCGCAGCAGCAACAAGCGCAGGAAGAATTAAACAGAATTCTTGCTGAAAAAGAAAAAGCCGCCCAAGAAGTAAAGCATTTACAAAGCCAGCCCCCGCGCATCCAGCAGAAAATTGATAATCTTCAAGGTGAAGTCAGGCAGCTTGAGACACAGAAAAAACAAGGGGAGCAAAATTTAACGCAGTTGCAGTCTCAAAAGAGCGTCCTTGAGAATAACGTTAACCAGTTAACGCAGGATAAGGATAAACTACAGCAGAATTTATCAGGCTTAAGGCAACAGATAAGCGAGGCAAAGACAGTTTTAGATGAGGCTAAAATAAAATCCGAACCTACATTAAAGAATATCTGGATTAGTCTTCCCTGGCAGGGGAAATTAGGAATAATCCTGCTTGGCTTAACCGGCATAGGAATATTAGCAGGCGGGATCATCTTATGGAGAAGATGGTCAAGATTTAAGAATCTTTCTGACAGGGTTAAAGGATTGCAGCAGCAGGCAGATGACTTAGAAAGGCAGCTTTCTTCTCAACGAAAAGAAAAAGAAGATTTAGCTGCTGAAATTGAACAGAAGAAAACGCAGGCCGCTGATTTAGAAGCAGGTAGCAAGAAACAGGAAGACGAGTTAAAGAAGATAACCGATGAATTAGGGCGTTTAAGAGAAGAACACCAAAGAGTTCAAGATGAGCTTGTTCAGGCAAAAGAGGTCAAAAATAACATCATAGAAGAGCTGGACGCAAGGATTGTAGAATTAAAGTCGCAAGTTTCACAGAAAGAACAAGAATCCGCCACTCTATCTTCCCAAGCCGAAACTATTACCACCACACCAAGGCCCGAGACTCAGACAGTAAAGATTAGCGATGCAGATATAGATAAGTCAGTTGAATTCTTAAAAGCGCTTCCTTCCAAAGAAATGCAGCGTCTGCTTCGCTCTGAAAAAATCAATGTAAAAGATAGAATCCGTTTCCTGCATGATGAACTGGGGCTTGATATCGTAAATGGACATGGCAGAAGTTTATTGTTACGCAATCCTGATACCTTGCGGAATCAGAAGGCTTTTCTGGAAGGCTTAGGATTACCGTTAACAGTGACAAATCTCGCATCTTCAAAAAGAGGTTTTGCCAAAAAAGAATTAACGCAGATTATAAAACATCCTGAATGGCAGGAACTAACTAGCGAAGAAAAGCTCTCTGTAGTAAGCCATCTTTATGATATCTATGGCTTGAGGATATCCTGGCTCTTAAGGGATAATGACTGGTATCAATTGCTCCATACTTTTAATCTTCCGGGCGAACCGATAAACTACACTCCCCGCTCAATAGATTTTATCCAGCGTTATGAATGGGCCCGTTTCCAGAAGTTCCATAATGTCACCCAAACCAAATACAGGCTCTCTAAGATTAAGGAAGTCATCACAATTTTGGATTTAAAAGTCATTAATCTTCTTAGCACAAAAACTACTCCTGAAGGATTTGAGCTTTACGCAGTGAAACCCGAGGTCCTGCAAGGACAAATTGAATATAACAAACAAGACTATCCTTTGCCAAAGACTCCATTTCCTATTGAGGCACTTGAGGGTGCAGGAGAAAAACCGGACGATGTAGTAGCAGTTGAGCCGCAGGATGCAGCAGTTATTCCGCAATTACAGACAAAGGTATCCAGTCTTAAAGAAGAAATAGCAGGTCTTGAAAAGACAATTGCTGCGCTTGAAGAAGAAAGAAGCCAGAAGTCCGCGCAAGCTGGACAGCAGATTCAAGAATTAACTCAGCAGAAAGAAAAACTAACACAGGAAATTATCCAGCTTGAGAAAGATTTGGAAGCAAAGAGGCAGAGTTTGTCTTTGGCAGCAGCTCAGGAGGAAGAGGCAACAGCCAGATTCAAAGAAGAAAGAACTAATTATGAACAGGCGATCCAGGGCTTAAAGCAAAAAATTGATGCTTATCAGGAAGAACTGAAGGTCTTGGAGCAGCAGAAAGAAAAAGCACGCCAGGAGTTAACAGCTCTGCAGGATACTTCAGCTGCTAAGGCTCAGATAGAGGCATTAAATAAGCAATTGCAGGAAGCAGAAGAAAACTTAAGAAAAGTAAAAGAAGAAACAACTGCTCTTAATGCACAGAAAAAACAGCTTGAAGAAGATGCTGCAAGTTTTCAGACTAGGAAAGATGGTCTTCAGAAAGAAATAGCAGCCTTGAATCAAAAAATGCAGGAATTAACGCAAGCTATTACTAGCCTTGAAACAGAAAAAGACGCTTTGGCCAGACAGGAAACCGAGCGCGCAGCTCAAATTAAAACAACACAGCTAGATCAGCAGATAGAAAGTTTAATCCGACAGAAAGATGAACTCTCCCAACAGACAACTGCGCTGCAAAATGAGATTAAGGCTAAACAAAAAGAACTGTCGTTATCTATAAGCGAGGCAGAGGAAAAAGCAAGAGTTATAAAAGAAGAAATAACAAATCTTACTCAGGAGCTGACCAGCTTAAGAGAAGAAAGAGAAAAGCTTAAGGCCGAAACCACAGGCTTAAAGGGAGTTCAGCAGGATGTAGAAAGCAAAAAGCAGGAATTATTAAGCCTTGGAAAAGAAAAACAAAATCTTCAGGAAGAAATCCGCGGCTTAGAGGCTCAAAGGGCAGCGTTAAAAGAAAATGTTGATAGAACACAACAAGAACTTGAGGAAGCAAGGCGCCATGTTCAAGAAACACAAGAAGCCACTCAAGCTCAGGCGCAGCAAAAGCAGCAGGTTCTAAGCGAAGAACAGAAGAGGCTGCAGGAACAGCTTGATGCTCAAAGACAAGATATCCAAGCCCAGATCAACGCCCTGGATGAAGAATTCGCTAGAAAGAAACAAGAGCATGCAGCCGAGCTCTCAAGGCTTGAACAGGAAAAAGCAGGGGTAAAAGCTGAGTTGGACAGTCTTGTTGCTGAAAGGGATAAAGCACGTCAGGAATTAGACGGTATTAATGCTGCTGCAGCCAAGCTTAATGAAGAACGCGAGAGGCTCTTGCTTGTACTTCGCGGTTTAGATGTGCAAAGAGGGCTTTTGCAGGAAACCATAACCGAGCTTAAAGAAGAAGAGGCGCAGCTAAAGAAAGAAATAGAAGTGCTGAAAAAGGCCGAAGAAATAAAGCCGGTGGCAGACACCTTGTTAGCCAAGGCAAGGGCAATTTCTAAAGAAGTAAGTTCACTCTATTTGCATGAAAAAGCCAGAAGCCAAAGCGTAGATACTTTTGTCAGCCTGATCCGTCAGAGAAGTCCCACAGGAAGCGAAGAGGCAATCAGGCAGCAGTTAAAAGATGCCCTTACAGCCATGGGTGCAAGAGTTGTTCTTGAATGCGGCCCGCAGTGCGGCAGCTCGGATACACCAAAGAACCTGGTTGTAGAATTTCCCGGGACAGGAAGGTTCTCTAAAGAGCCGGGATTTATCATCAATGCTCATATGGATACAATCCCCTCTTCAACTCCAGAAGATATGAATATTTCTGATCAGATAAAGGGTTTTTATCATAAGCAAGATCGTTCTTTCGGAGCAGATGATAAAGCGGGACTTACGGTGTTGTTTGAAGCATTAAGATTCATAAAGACAAACTATTGGGATAAAGGCGCAGACCGCAGAAGAATTGTTTTCATTATTACTGCTGAAGAAGAAACGCCTTTTGAAGGAGCGAGACACTTGGGTGAAAGTCATCCTGAGTTGTTTAAGAATGTGTTATTCTCGCTGACTTCCGATGGTCCGTTAGATTATGCAATCCCTGATCCGGATAATTCGTTCGTTGTTGTAGTGTCTGGTCAGGACAGCCAGAAGAAGCCCTACAGTGACATAATAAATACGGTTCGGGAAATTGCCGTTAGTAAAGGTAGAAAAATAGAGCTGACAAGAGAAGGTTTAGGTATGGGTGACTTTGTCCATTTTCCAAATCATGCAAATGCTGGTTTACATATTCGTTCTCCATACGAGGGTAATCATTCCCATGAGAAGGTTAAGGTAAAAAATCTTATTGACCACGTAGATTTGTGGATTGGTTTAATGCTTAAATATTCCTGCGGGATAGACGATATTATTCCAAAGGCTCCAAACACATCCGGCTTGCCGAAGGCAATGATATTCGATTTGGATAAGACACTTTCACGCACCCTGCGCACTGTACCGCCGGAGATCCTTGAGCAGCTTAGAGGTTTCTTAAAGGCAAAAATAAAGATTGCAATTATCACCGCGCAAAGCACGGAAGAGACAAAAACATATCTAATAGAACCGCTGCGCAGCCTGCTTAAGAACTCAGGAGATTCAGAAGAGCTGTTGAGCAGCCTGTATATCGGCCCTTCAGAAGGCAGCCAGCTATGGCAGTTCTATACACAGGGGCAGTTCAAGGCAGTGCTTTTGGATGACGCTACCATGGGAAGAGCGCCTTTTGATACAGAGGCGCACAGAAAAGAATTGCAGGAAATCATAAGAAGCGCAATAAAAGAAGTGGTTAATCCAAAAGGCAATATTCCAGTCTTAGGCCCCATTCTAACCCAGGATCCGGGTGTTACCTTTATTCATAACAGGGATATTTCATTGACTCTGGGCATCAAAGAAAGCACTTCAGCGGATCAGAAAAAAGAATTAATAGAAAGAATTAAACGCAGAATCCCCGGCAGCTGGCAGTTAGATATACTGGTCTCTGGAGGAGGGACTATACATATAGTTTCTAAAGGAGTGGATAAAGCTGCGGCAGTAGGAATGTTCAGGAATTATCTTCCGCAGGACATACAACCACGACAGATCCTTATTGTGGGAGACGACTTCGGGCCTTCAGGATTAGACCGCAGGATGATTATCCCCGGGGCAAAAGTTTATTCCGTTGGCGCAAAACATAATATCCCTGAAGAAGTAGAGTTTTACGATCAGGGCGGAGAGCATGGCTGGCAACGAACTTTACACCTGCTTGCCAATAGAATTAAGTCTGACTTTGCAGGCGCAGCTAAAGGAAAAGGTATGTTCAGCCCGGATGAACACATGGATGTCAATGAGGTTATTACAGCAGCGCAAAGAGAAGGAAGGGGCAGCCTTATCTGGGGCGATGCATCCGGCTGGAAAGATAACTGCGCAAAATACGCACAGGATATTGCCTGGGTAATCTCGTCGTTAAAAAGATATCCTTCTGTGCAAATTCCAAGATTAGGCAGAGTTGATATTCCGGAGATACTTTCGATAGCAAATATTGTCTTGATAGTACCGCACAATAATTCTCCTCCCGGCTTATTGGTAAACAATGAAAATGCCTATCAGATAGCTCACAACGGACTTTCTAATAATTCAATCTACATAGACCAGCTTACCTACGAGCAGCTCTATACTTTTGAAGTCGCAGTCCTGCTTGCCCACGAGGCAATTCTTCTAGGAGCGAAGAAACTCGCTGCAAGAAAAGGGATCCCGTGGACAGAGCAGTTGGCTAAGGATGTTTCCCGCTTAGCTGAAGAATATGAAATCAAAATTGTTGGAAAAAGCGAAAAAGGCAAGGGAAGCCGTTTTGATGAAAGAATAGAAGAGATTTTAGATTTTAATAAGCCAAAACTAAAACAAGTAAGGCCTATAATAGAAGAACCGCCGGTCTATGAGCCAGAACTGGAAAGACCCAAGCCGGTTACCCCGTCGCCTCAACCTATTCCTCAGCCTAAGCCTCAAGAAAAGAAGCCCCAGGCGCCTAATAATAATTTTAGCCTTGATTTTCCTGATACAAGAGACAGTGTTATAGAGGGCTTAAGAAAATTATTCTTTGACAACATGTTCAGAGATACGACTAATCTTCCGGCTAAGTTTGGAGATTTTCCGCCTCCTATGGCACGAGAAATAAAAGAATCTTATGAATTGGGAAAAATTAAGGGTATGCCGCTGGATCCTGATTTTCTTGTTGCACTCACAGTATTTTTCTCGCGCATATTTCCCAACCACGCTAACGAACTGATAGATTACCTCAGGACTTTAAATATATACATTATTGACAACGGACGTTCAACCTTTGGTGCGACTCTTAGCGGTAATACCTTTTATATTCAGCGGTCCTGTCTTGAGGATTTATTGGGAAGGCCGGTTACTGTTGAAGAGATAAACCAGGGCATAAAAAACAGAGATAAGCAGATTTTGGTAGCCTTATTCAGGATTATCGTTCATGAGGTCGGTTCAGCGTTCTATAAGCTTTCTCATCCGGCAGATCAGGAGCTGGAACGGCTGTTTATGGGATTATTATTTAAGACTTCCGTGACTTTGCCTCCGGGCATTGAGCAAGAATTCCGTACTATCAACACTACTATTAACCTGGGTAATCTTCCCAGGGTTGATTGGGCAAGCAAGAAAGCAAGGTCTATTGAGCAAGAACAGCAAATCAGGCTAAACGATGCTGACTTGGTCATGTTATTAAGAGAAGTAGATTCTAAGCTTATCAATTCCTTATATAGCCCGAGTCGGGAAATAAGAAATAATGCAGCCATTGCTTTAGCAAAATTTGGCGCTGTTGAAGCCTTGCCGTTTTTAAGGCTGCTCTTTGAGAAAGAACCGGATAACCAGGCAGTCAGCGATGCCATAAAAGTCCTTGAGGATAAATTTAACAGGGAAAATACAGAGAAGCTAAAAATAAAGACGGCTGATCCTTTCGCTGGAGCCTTGTTTAGTGTTAATGAGAATAATGATTTAGTCTTAAGCAACAGCGCAATTCAGGCTATTAATATGCTTTGTATTGGTTATGACGGAATGACGCTAGAAATTGATGTCGATACTCTTATCGATACCTCAAAAGGCACGCCTCAGCTAAAAGGACTTGGCTTTAGAGAAGCGCTTGCTTCATTGTATCAGGCGCAGGAAAAGAAACAGATTCCAGAGAACATACGCGTCAGACTTATCAATATCGATCCAGCTTTGAATAGGGATAAGATTGTCAAAATTTTAGGCTTAACTGATGATTTGCTTAAGAGCTTAGTTACCATACCGGATATCCCCCAGGACTATATTATTAAGAGCCTTGAGCCGTATCTAATAGCTGGCTCAATCAGGATTATCTTTGAAGATAATATCAGGTATTGGGGCAAAAAGGTTGATGTCTTAGTCAAGCGCGGAGAAGAAACCAAAACCCTCTCTAGCTTAGGCCTGATTGTTGCCGGTCTTGCCAAAGAGCCGAAATTCTACGAGCAGCTGCCTAAGGAATTAAAGGAATATATTGTTGCCAAGACCGATGAAACCGGTAAAGTCCAGCTGGATGATGAAGGCAAGATTAAGCAGCTTATCTTTAAGCCTATCGAAAAATCAAAGGTTGATACGCAGTACCTTGACAAGTTAGATAAAGCCAATAAAGAATTAGAAGGCATGGTGTAAGGTGAAAAGGATAATTGTTATGATGATAATAACTGGCCTATCGCTGTTTTCCAGTGTCTCTAAAGGGGAGACAGACCAGGAGGCAATAAGCGCAGTGCAGCTTACTTCTATGGTGGTTGATACCTCAAGCGGAGTTAATCATTTACGGATGACCATTAAAGCTAAGAGGGCCGGTAATTTTGAAGGCATTGTGGATATCAATAAGGCAGCACAAAAATCCTTAGAGCATCTGTTTATCGCTTTAACCATGCACGATGATGCTTTTTGGGTTAATCTTAATCCTGACGAGCCGGACAGGATCATAAATGCGAGCTTGGCTGACACTGATTTAGGCAGGATTATGCTTAATGCCGATTACAGGCTGAAAGAGGATGTGGCCAATATCATAAATCCGCAATCCTCTCAAGTGGGCAGGGAATTTTGGCGCAGGTTATATCAAAAAGCAGAAGAACTAGGCGCCGCAGATAAGATACCTTTGGTTACAAGGCTCTGGATTGTACCCAATTTAGCCCAGGTTTATGAGAAACAAAACCAACTCTACATTACAAAAAGCAGCCTTAGAGTACAACTTGAACCGGCTTATATATCGCAGAGAATAACTTTTAAGAACAATAGAGAAAAAGAACTGCAAGATTTTACCTCAGAGCTTATGGAAGAATTAGTCTTACCACAGCTGAATAAGCGCATTAATGAAGCCTATGGCTACGCCGATTTAAGAGATGTGTATAACGCTTTAATCTTGGCCCATTGGTATAAGGGGAAGTTCGGTTCAGGCTATAATTCTCTCCTTCAAACGGTGAATTATAAAGTACTCGATGATACAGAAACCGATTATGCCTCAACTCCTAATGAGATTTACCAAAGCTACCTTAAATCCATTAAAGAAGGTCAGTATTCATTCAGCGAAACCGAAGCCTTCGGCAGTCCTTTTGGTATGATCATTACCACAAGGCATTATTTTAGTGGGGGAGTAGATTTAAGAGATATCCGGCTGACAGAAATTTCCAGCAGCCCTGCAGAAGAAACGAGCAAAGATAGTCTGTTATATACCTGTGATCTGCTTATGCCGAGAAATGTCGAAAGGCCTCTGCAATATGCAAAGAACGAGCTGAGCGTAACAAGTGGCGTTAATACTCGGGATAATCTGTCTACCATAATGCTTGCGCGGAGCCTTCCGGCAATTACTCCTGTTCGTTTCTCTGAGCAGAATATGCAGAGCTTAGCTGTTATAGATAAAACAGAGAGAGTGTTATTAAGTAAGCTTTAACCAGAAAAGGAGGCAGTAAAATGTACGGAGATTACAAAGTATTATCAATAGCGCCAAAGGTTTTTAAAACATTAGCTTGGATAGGTTTAGTATTAGGTGTGATCAGCGCCTTGATCATCTTTGCTGGTATGGCTACACCTGAAACACCGCGTTGGATGGGGTTGGTTACACTTATAGTGGGAGCAATTTATTTCTTTATATTCACCGTGGCTGCCGAGGTGGTAGACTTATTGTTGGATATGAATGCAAGGATAAAATAAAGAGAAGGGAGACAGATATAGCGTTTGAGCTAAAAGAGGTAATTAAATGAATAAGAAAACTAAGCTTTTAGTGGTTGATGACAATGAAGGCGTTCGAGAGTTCATGCGATTCCATTATGATGATCTTGGTTATGATGTATCAGTTGTCTCATCTGGAAGTCAGGCTCTTACGATGATAAAAGAAGGAGCTTTTAAAATCATGTTGCTTGACAGAAGGATGCCGGAAATGAATGGAATGGAGCTTTTGCAAAAAATACGGGAGTTCAATCAGGAATTAACAGTCATAATGATGAGCGCTGATCCATTTGATAAGGAAGTAGAACAGAAAACGAAAACCTTAAACATTTTCCACTATGTCAATAAACCCCCGGATATTAATGAACTTGATAAGTTAGTAAATAGAGCGGCGATCATATAGAATAAAACTCCCACCAGCCACGGAGGGAGACCGGTGCCAACATCCGGTAAAAGTCCCGGAGGATTAATCTCTTCCGGGACTGCTTTTTATATATGTTTTATCAAGCTATAATCAACTTAGAGATTGTAGAACTTTCTTAGTTCTTTGGCCGCAAGTGACGCCTTAAGAGAATTCTGAATGACTTTCGTAAAGGCTTCCTTACGCTTTTCCTCAGTATCCAAAATCCCATTCTGAAGATTCTCGAGCGCCAATAGTGCCCTGTGCAGATATCCGTTTACAGCGTGGTTAATACACCTTAGCGCTTCGCCTATACTGTTAGCCTCAGTTAGCCTTTCTATCTCGTCAAAAGTCTTCTTATCGGTATCGTCCAGTTTAATGTTATTGAAATCAATCTCTTCCATGGTTCACCTCTGGTTTTAAAAACCTGTCAAGATAATTTTTAATCTTTTTTTAAAAAATCAAAATGTGCGAAAGTGCTACATAACTCAAACTCGTTAAACATAGGCAATGTGCGTTTTCGCTCAAAAAGCGCTTTCTTTGTAGCATTTTCGCACATAGGCATTTTTGCTGTTTTTCCTCGAAATCAGTTTAAACCAAAAACCCATGTTATACTATATCAAAAGTTTTAAAGAGCCGGTTTTTTGATATAGAGTTTCTTCATCCAGCGGTCCAGGCACCAGCGCGTGATATTAAGATCCTTTGAGGTTTTCTCCACGTGCCAGTCATTGCGCCTTAATGCTTTAAAGATAATTTCTTTAGAGACCTGGTACAGAGCTCTTCTTAGGTCAAGGCCCTTTACTCTTACAGTGGTTATTTCAATGTCATCGATTGCGCGTTTAATAAATTCTTTTACTTTGTGAAAGTCGCATGGTTTTTGAAACACATGATAAGCGCCCAGGCGGATGAATTCATCTTGGTTGTATTCATCCATGTAAGCTGAAATGATAATAACATGGATATCGGGGAATTTCTTTTTGATGAGCTGGAGAACTTCTGCGCCGGTTAATTTAGGCATTTTGATATCTAAGAGCACTACGTCATAGTGTTTGCTTTTCTTGCTCAGGCAGGGGATTACCTGGGTGCTGTCAGGACAGATATCCACCTCAAGATCAACCTCTGTTGCATGCTCAAGGTTTTCCTTGGCATCCTGGGCAAGCGCCGTATCATCATCGACTATGAGTACTCCATACTTAGGTTTCATTAGAGCTCCTTCTGATACTAAAGACAAAAACGCCCCATTCTGCTTCTCTTTTCAGAAGAATGGGGCACAAAAGAAAAAAAGTTTAACTTCGGCAACTGACTGCCTTATCCCGGGTATCCCCCGGAAGTTAGGCTCTATAGCTTTGCGCCCCATTCTTTCGAATGGTTTGCTATTATCGACTTAAACCTTTTTCTGACTTATTTCTACTTAAAGTATACCATAAAATGTGCGGAATTACAACGTTATGTAGCAAAACCGCACATTGGTTAATATAAAGCAGAAGAAGAGGTTATGAAGGATTTGGCTAAATAAATGGAGAAATTAAATAATTATTTGGATTCATTGGTTAAGGGGCGCTTTTTTGGCTCTATCAAAATAAACTTTGAAGATGGAGTCCCGGTATTAATCAAAGAAGAGAAAGCCGTAGATGTTGCACCCTTTAAGGAAGAGATACGGAGAATCCGGAGGAAAGATTCATTTAACGCCGAGTAATTTATTATAAAAAGATTTCTGCATTTAAACTTGTTAGACTTGTTCCTAAAAAATCTTGACAATATCGAAGTATAGTGTATAATTTTTTAAGAAGCAGGATCTGACAATTCGGTAGTAATGTAAGACAGTCCTATTGAAGAACCAAGGGGCTGGTGTTTCTGAGGAAACTCTCAGGAATGCCAGCCCCTTTTTTGTTGCCTTTTACTATGACAGAAACTTTATTTCAGAATATTGGGGGCTACACAAAGATCTCTAATAATGTTTTGCGCGCTATTTACAGGTCGCCTTTCAATGGCACAGAGATCCGGGTTATTATTTTTGTAATCCGGATGACCAGCGGCTGGCATAAAGAAAACAAGCTTCTTAGTTACGGCTATATCGCAAAAGAGACAAATCTCAACAAGCGCAATGTCAGAAGAACGATCAATCTGCTTATTCAGTCCAAGGTCATTATCAAAAGCAAGGATGGCCGTAAAAACAGACTTGCTTTAAATCCGAATCACACAACCTGGCAGCTGTGGAAAACTCGTAATATCGAAGGGGCCAAATTACCCCCACATAAGGGGTGAATTAGCCCCTATTTTTGGGGGTCAACTAACCCCTGTAAAGCTTTTAAAGAAAATATTAAAGAAATAGTAGTAAAGAAATGAGGCTGTGAATTCTGTGGATAAGTCTGATAAGATAAAACAAAAAAAACATGCTGGAAAAGTGATTCGGTCTTTTAAGATTGAAATCTGTGACGCCAGCTCTGCTCCTGAACTGTATGTTAATCCAAGTAATCCCTATACGCAATTATCAGACGAAGACAGGATAAGAGATTTTAATGAAATCTTTGGATTGCTTTGGGCAGAGTCATGTCGGGAAACCAGCAGAGATATTTATGGAAATAAAAAAGATTGCAATGAATAGAATAAATGCTATAATGTTACCCAAACGAAAGTAGGGGAGGTTATGGCTGAAAAGATATCTTGGAGAAGAGTTACAACTGTTTATAGCTTTAAGGATGCAAAGGTTGTCCGTGTTTTTGGCATTGCCCGCGTTTCAACAGACAAGCAGGCGCAGAAGATAGGCGAATCATTAGATCATCAGAAAGAAGTCCTTAAGAATTGGGTGAAGTCTAAATCAAGTCTGCATGCGCCTCAAAAATGGGAGCTTATCGATATATTCGTAGAAAACGAAGGCCCGGACGGACAGAGAAAAGGGCGCACTGCAACAAAGCGTGAAGGCAGAAGAGGATTAGCTAAAGCCCTTGAACTTGCTAAATTAAGGCTTATTGATGTTGTTGTAGTAACAAAACTGGATCGTATAGCAAGAAACACAAGAGACTATATAGATATTTCAGCTGAATTTAACGAGAATGAGGTTGCGCTTGTCTGTCTAGATCTTGATATAGATACATCAACGCCTGACGGGCAGATGATTATGCGTAATCACGCTAATCTTGCCCAATGGCAAGCAGAACGGATATCGCAATATAGTTTAGAAACTGTTATAAGACATCTTAATCAGGGCCGGCCAATAGGTCCGCCACCATTAGGTTATCGAACAAATAAAGATATTAATGGTAAGACTACCTATGTGCCCGATCCTGTTTATAGAAAGCATGTTGAATTTATTGATCAATTATACCTGAGAGTGAAAAGTGCAGGTAAGGTTGTTGATATTTTGCACCAAAAAGGTTATAAATCTAAACATGGGAAAACATATTCAAAACCTCAAGTATCGCGTATTCTTCAGAATATTCGCTATATTGCAAAGCAGGAGCACAATGGTCAGATTTATACCGGGAACTGGGAACCCATAAGGAGTGAGGATGTTCATAAAACAATCCAAGCGGTCTTAAAAAGAAACAGAACAACCAATCACGGTCCCAATGGCTCAAATCGTAATTACGTTTACCTTACCAAAAGCCTGCTTAAATGTAGTAATTGCGGGTCGACCATGATTACAAGGCCGGCTACCGGTAAAGGCGGTAAATATTATCCCTATTATATGTGCATGAAAGCATTTAAGACTAATGGTATTGATTGTGGAGAAGTTAATCTTTTGGCTGCAGATGCTGTAGACGATGCAATCATCGAGGTGCTGCGGAATTTACATTTAGATCCGGAGAATATCGCCGAAATCGTAAAAAAAGCAAACCAGGCAACTGCATCAACAATAGGAATTTTGGAAGAAGATTTGGATAGAGTTCAGGCAAGCCTAAAAGATATTCGTACAAAAATTGCAAATTTAGTGGATATACTCACAGATAAAGGGCTGGCAGGAATCGATATGGTTAAGGAGAAACTAGGGACTTTAAATCAAGATGAGTCTGAGCTAGTTTTAGAAGAAAACAGACTGAAATCAGAAATTCAAGCAGAAAAGGTACAGGCCGGGACAGCTCATGACTACATTATGACATTACAGTTATTTGAAGATTTTTATATGATGAATAAAAATAATAGGGAGCGTATTCAGGCAATTTTACCAAGAATAATTAATTCGGTTATCTGCGAAATCGCTGACAAGAAAAAAGGGATTGGCAAGCTCAAGATCGGGTTATTCGGTCGTCCTTTTAGTAGAGGTCAAAATGCTGAAATATGGAATAAAACGTTACAAAAAATAGCCGATGAGTGTTATAATAATAAAGCTTTAGAAGAGATTAGTGGCAAGTTTGGAACAAAAGCTTATAAGAAAAGAGAAACTTCCTCGTGCGACGGGGTTCCGTTAGCCGGTTCAGGTAAAAAGTATTATAGCAATCTAGGTGTTCGCACAGGGGAACTTATGGGACCCCATTTAGAAATGGGGTCCTTGTATCCGATAGATCGAAAGCATTTTCGTCCCTGAGAAACTCCCGGCAGAAAGCCGGGCACTTGCCCATCCTTTTGGGCAAGGTGCATCCCGGGGTAAAGCCCTGAAACATCTCCTTATCCCCGCGCCCTGCAAACAAAATTTTCCCGGAAAGAACCTCAGCTGCTATATCTAAACTCTGCCCCGCCTCTTGCCGTTTTTGTTTTCTAATACCGGGGTAAAGCCGGCCTCTAAGGAAACAGCTTAAATGCACCGCGCCCTGGGGGGGCGCTCCCACATTGAGCGGGCAATGGCGCTCGCTGGGCCGCTCGCTTCGTGGTAATGCAGTGCGTGTTCGGCGTGGCTCGTCGCTACAACAATAAAAAAATCCAGGGTCGCGGCGTGCGTCCTCGCTTTAGCTCAATTTAGCCCTTAAAAACAAAATTTTTTTAGGAAGAAGCTCGGCCGCAGCGCCTGATACAAGCTAAAACTATACGGACGGCGCTTTGCCCCGCCTCTTGCGTTCAGTGCTTCAGAAAATGCTTGGGCGGGGCGCGGCCCCCACCCCGCGCCCCGCCTGGCGCTATCTTTTCAAAAAACTGGCGAAAATTTTAGGGGAGGGAACATTTTTTGTTTATAATAATGTTACTCGGATTCTGTAGACTTAAATATAACATAATTATATAATATTGTCAATAAAGGAAAGATGAATATGGCATTAATTCTAGAACAATTTGGTGCTAAGGTGCGTAAATATCGCCTCAAGAAGAATCTCTCCCAAGAGAAACTTGCGGAATTAGCCGATTTACACCGGACATATATTGGACAGATTGAATGCGGGAAAAGAAACGTTGCGCTTAAGAATATCGCTAAGCTTGCAAAAGCGCTTAATGTTTCTGTAAAAGAATTATTATAGTGAGAAAATATGGCTAAAATGGACAACGAGCAATTTGAAAAGTTTTTAGAGATTGTTGATTTGGGCAACTATCGTAAGAAATTCATGCCCATTAAAATAGTTGAAATGGATTTACCTAGAGAAATCCAGGCATTAGATTTGCTTTATAAGATATATTGGGATAAAAGAAAGGTTATCTCTTACGAGCAGTTCTATGAAGAATATAGGAAACTATACCGTAAGAATCTAGAATTGTTTCGTAATAAGACCCAAATGTGCAAAACCTGTTTTTATAAAGGTCTGCCTGCGAGGATTTACCGTACTTGGGCGAGTATTATTACTCAAATTCATGCTGGTTACGTAGCCGAAGCGGTTTTTGGAGAAAAATCTGTAGAGATGTCTTCAGAATTAGATCATCAAGGAGCTGACTTTAGAGTTACTTATAAAGGGAAAAAGTTGAATTACCAGGTTAAAAAAGAGACTTTTAGCAGAGAGGTAAGGGCGGAAAAGAAGCCCAAAAAGCAACTTTATGGAAAATTTATTAAAATCGTCTACAAAGTTCCAAATTTTGACATGCTTCTAGATCCTAATAAAAAGAAGGGTGGGTTTAAAAAGGCTTATAGTGAGTTTAAGGCTGATTGGTTAGATACAGGGAAGATCAAGATTCTAAAAAATGGTTTTACAGTTTTTACGCCAACAATTTTTGAAGAAGAGAAGGCGCTTTACGATTAGAATAATTTGAGGGTATCCTGCACTTCAATACTATCCAACCTTTTATTTGCAATCCTAATATACTCAGGATTAAGCTCAATTCCGATGTAAGCTAGTCCAAGTTGTTTAGCTGCTACGCATTCCGAGCCTACCCCGGCAAAAGGAGCCAATACTATGCCGCCATTCTTAGGTATCGATGACTTAATTAGCTTTCCCGAGAGCTCCAAAGGTTTTTGTGTTGGGTGTTTTATTATATCATGGTTAATATGTTTCTTAAGGGCATCTGGCTTAAAAACGTTATCACAGGTTTTGCATAAAAACCATCGTTCGGTCATGCCAGCGCCTCCGGCTAATGCAGGGATTTTAATAACATCTCTAGGCAACGCTCCCGCTTCATGCGCTTTATAAATAGTTTCTTTTCCATTTCGGCTAAATCGTCCTGCGGTTCCTGCCCTAACTTTGCCAGCCGCTCCATTTAAGAATCCTTCAGTATAAGGTTCTCGTACATCATCCCTATTGAAAACAGGATCATCTTTCCAGCAAGAGATAATTGCTTCATGGCTCCTTTGCCAGAATTGGAGAGAGGCCACGTTTTTATTAGTATAATGCCAAATTAGCCATCTCCGGTTTAGGGGAATCTCAACAGATAAATAAGCTAAGATTTCGCTGAATCCATAGATAAACATTGTAGCGCGGGGTTTCATTATTCTGGCGCATTCATTAATCCAAGTTTTACACCATGCAATATATTCTCCCAAATCTCTTTTATCTAGGTTATTGCCGAAATCTTTACCAATATTATAAGGAGGATCAGCAATAATAACATGACAGGATTCATCCGGAATCTTTCTAATCTCTTCAAGGGCATCCCCACAAATAATTTTGTTTAAGGGCAATTTATCATGTTTTTTGGGCTTATCTTTAATTGGAGGTGTAATAGTTAGGGGTTCGGAGGCAGTATTCTTTATAACATCAACTACTGCGCCTTGTATAACAAATTCGCTCTTCTTATCTATAATAATTGGCTCAAGGAATTTATTTGCAGGCTGAAGTCTAATATGTCCTCTTTCTTTATAGAATTTTTTTAGAGTCGCTTTATAATTATCAATAAGCGCAACTATCTTTTGTCCATTTTCAGCTACTGATTGTCTTCTTACTAAGATAATATCCCCTTCATTTATATTTTCATCTATCATGCTATTTCCAATTACTCGTAATGCAAAATATTCATCGTTAGAATTAATTTTGCTTTGGGGGATGGCGATGCTTTCTTTGTTTTCAATTACCTCAATGGGTTGCCCGGCCGCAATAGTACCAAGAATCGGAATTCGTATTAACTTTTGTTCCATTGAGACATCTATTGTTCTAGGATGGTTATTCATTTTGTCTAAATACCCCATCTCTTGTAATTGGCGTATATGGTAATGAATCGTGGCTACAGAAGATAATCGGAAATGTTTTTTTATTTCTTCTAGGGAGGGCGAATAGCGATGTTTATTTATATAGTCTTTCAGGAAGTCTAATATTTGTTTTTTGCGTTTTGTAAGCATATCTAGTCTCTACTTTCGATTCTTTTTCGATTGTACTACGAAATGTAAAAAAGGTCAAGAAAATTGTTTATCTACCTTTAATGTAATAGACGCAATAAATGGCAAAATCTAACATAAATTTCTAAGAAAAAAGCTTAATATTGCTTAGAATGGTAGTATAATAATTCCCAGCACAAAGAGGTGGGGAATGGGGGTTTGAATACTAAAACATAAGGCGATTCTCTAGAATAGGAGGTTGCCTTAATTTATATTAAGATTAATTTTAAGAAGGGGCCAATATGAAATACATAATGGTAACAAATTGGCGGGGTCATTGGGATCAGCTACCAGATAACAGAGCGTTTTTTACTAAATCAATGTTCCGTCACCCTATGAATGAGGGGAAATTAGTAGCCAATACCAATACGGTATTTATAAAAAGAAATCGTGAAACTCGAAAGATAGAAGGCTGTTGGGAAGGTAGGGTTTCTGATTTTAGCCCAGCGCGTTACAAAGACTTAGATGCTATTTCCTTTCGAGTAGCAATAACTGATCGGCTTGATTGTCCTTCAGAATATCTAGATTATAGTGAAGGTTGGTATTGTGAAGATGGCCCACAACCCGAGAGCTCTTCATGGCTGCATGCCCGATCTTCAAGAAAAAAGAAACAAGCCGAAAATAAGAATTATTGGGATGGAATAAAAAAAGACTTTGGAATAAGCAAGCGTGTATTTGGGAAAAATATTAACTTTGTTAAAAGCCAATTTAGAAGAGAAATTATTTTTAGAGACGTTGAACAAGCCTATTTTTTAGCCAGAAATGATTTTAATAAACCAGCTGTAATTTTGGCTGGTGGAGTGATAGAGGAATTGCTAAGATTATTCCTAGATAATAAAAATGAAAATGTGAAGAATAAAAGATTTGAAGAACTAATTGAAATATGTCAAAAAAAAGGTTTTTTAAAAGAAGAGATCAGTAATTTGGCTTCAGCAATTAGACGATTTAGAAACTCGGTACATTTAGCTGCAGAAAAGAGTAAAAAATACACTATTTCTAAGGCTACTGCTTCTGCAACCGTGGCTTTAATTTTTACAATAGTAAATGATTTTCAAAAGGAATAATTAATACATAGATATTTCTAATTCTTAAAAAGTAGAAATAGTTTCATGGCAGCAGTTCTCATAGAGGAAAAACATATCAAAAAGGAGAAAGAAAGGTGGATATGATTTCTGTTAATTCCTCAACTTTAGCTTCTATAGGATATGATTCTGATAGTGCAATCTTGCAAATAGAGTTTAAAGACGGTTCACTTTATGAGTATTTTAACGTACCCCAACATATCTACGATGCGCTGTGTTCCGCTAATTCAAAGGGCAGTTATGCCAGCAGAAATATTTATAAGGTTTATAGACAAAATAGGATTTGTTAGCAGCCGAGTTTGTTTCATAGGTTATTCAAAGGCTTAAAATGTCAAAATACTATTCTGGAAGAAGAACGCGGAATCTATTTGATCCGCTTAATAAATTACCATTCAAGATAAGCCGTTCTAAAATCGAGCTATTTATTAACTGTCCACGCTGTTTTTATCTTGATAGAAGACTAGGAGTGGGGCAGCCTCCAGGATTTCCCTTTGCTTTGAATTCTGCGGTGGATAAATTACTTAAGAAAGAATTCGATTTGCATAGAAGTAAACAAACGCCCCACCCCCTTATGCAAACCTATGGAATAAAGGCTGTTCCTTTTCAACATGAAAAGTTAAATCTCTGGCGAGATGCTCTTCGTGGCGGAATAGAATATTTACATCCGCAAACTAATCTTTTGCTTTCAGGAGCCGTGGATGATGTCTGGGCCGGATCAGAAGGCCAACTTTTTATCGTAGATTATAAGAGCACGTCCAAAGAGGAAGAGGTAAACTTAGATGCAGATTGGCAGGTATCTTATAAAAGACAAATGGAAATATATCAGTGGTTATTCAGGAAAAACGATTTTAATGTTTCTTCTACCGGTTACTTTGTATATTGTAATGGAAATACCAACAAGGAAAGTTTTGATGCAAAGCTTGAGTTTAACATTAAAATTATTTCTTATGAAGGAAATAGCTCTTGGATTGATCCTGTAATAGTTGAAATGCATAAATGCCTGATGAACCCTAAGGTGCCTGGACATAGCAAAGACTGTGATTATTGTTTATATAGCAAAGCGATAAAAGAAACAGAAGGTTATTGTTAAAAACTAAGAAATTGGCAGTTAAAGGATTTTATGGATAAAGGAACTAAATGATTATTGAAGAAATCTCAGTATTAAATTACAGATCTATAAGGGAGGAAACACTTACTTTTGAGGATTTAACTATTCTGATAGGTCCGAATGGCTCGGGAAAATCAACATTTTTGCAAGCCCTCAACCTATTTTATAACACGGTGAAGTCGTTAACAGTTAATGAGGAAGATTTTTACAATAAAGACACAAGCAAACCAATAAGAATTATAATTAAGTTTTATAAATTAACAGAATATGAGCTTGAGGAGTTTGCGCCATATATTGATAGAGGAACTTTGACGATCGAAAAAGAGATTGGGTTTAATGGAGTTACTTCACAAGAAAGATATTACGGATCAAAACTACAGTATCCTGACTTTCAAGAAATAAGAACAGCTATTCAGAAATCAGACAAAAGGACCAAATATAATGAGTTAAGAAGTACGCCTGAATTCAATACTTTGCCAACGGTATCAAGTGCAGATGGGATTGAGGCGAATTTGGCAGCTTGGGAAAAAGAGCATTTGGATAAGCTAAGGCGCATAAAAGATGATGGACAATTTTTTGGTTTTCGGAATGTAGGTGTTGGAAAGCTTGAAAGATTTACTAGGTTCATTTTTATACCAGCTGTAAGAGATGCAAATTTAGATGCAACCGAGACCAAAGGGAATATAATAACTGAGCTCTTACAGTTAGTCGTTAAGAAAGAAATTGAGCGAAAACCCGAGCTATTAGCATTTAAGGAAGAGACCATAAAAAAGTATAAAGAATTAACTAATCCTGAGAAATTACCAGAACTACCAAAATTACAGAAAGAACTGAATGATACTTTAAGAAAGTTTGTTCAATCAGCTGGCGTAGTATTAAACTGGCAAGAAAAAGAAGACTTAGAAATACCGCTTCCGCAAGCATATGTAAAATTGATTGAGGATAATTTTGAGGGAGATATTTCAAAAAAGGGGCATGGTTTGCAAAGAGCCTTTATAATGACGTTGCTGCAACATTTAAGTATAGCTCGGCATGTTGATGATTCGCAAAAAGAACAAGCCGAAGAAGAAGCCAAAGACGAAGAAGGAGAGCGAAAGGGAGAAATAGTTGAAATAAGGCCTAATTTTATACTCGCCATAGAAGAGCCAGAATTATATCAACATCCAGTTAGACAAAGGCATATATCCAGAGTATTGTTGGAGCTAGCGCAACCTTCTCCTGAGCGAGATTATGAGATGCAGATTATTTATTCAACACACTCTCCTCATTTTATTGGTTTAGATAGGGTAGAAAAAATAAGAAGGGCCAGAAAGAATATTGCAGGAGGGGCAATTCCAGAAACAAAAGTCAAAAAGATGAATTTAGATAAAATAACCAAAGAGTTGGAAGAAATATTTGGAAAACAGAAAGAAGGTTTTACCGCCGCATCATTAAAAGCGCGGTTAATCTCACTTTTGACCCCTTATGTTAATGAAGGTTTTTTTGCAGATGCAGTTGTAATAGTCGAAGGCGAAGCCGATAAAGCAGTTTTATTTGGAACCTTGAAAAATCCAGGTGACCTAGAAGGGAAAGGGATTACCGTAATACCTATTGGAGGCAAAACGAATATTGATAGGTGTGTCCTTATATTTCGTGAACTCGATATTCCAGTATATTTTTTATTTGATGGAGATAAAAAATGCGAAAGCAGTAGTAAAGATTGCAATACCAAATATAATAGAGCTCTTTTAAAATTGGGTGGTGTCACAGAAGAAGATTTTCCTACTACTAGAGTAGAAAAACTTTTTGCATGTTTTGAAGAAAACTTGCCAGCACAATTAAAAAAAGAGTTGTCCGAAGAAATTTATAAAATATGCAAAGCCGAAGTAGAATCTCTAAAAATCGGCGAAAAACAACCGTATTTTTTGTATCAATTAATGGAGTGCGCAAAAAGCCAAAAAGCAGGGAGCAAAACCTTAACTGATATTATAAGCAGAATTGTAAGTTTAGCCGATCCCTAAAATTTTCGCCAGTTTTTTGAAAAGATAGCGCTAGGCGGGGCGCGGGGTGGGGGCCGCGCCCCGCCAAAGGTTTAGTTTTGAAGCACTGCCCGCAAGAGTCGGGGCATCCCGCCCCGTAGGGGCTTATTAGATGATTGAAGGCTTGCTTACTACGGCATAAAATGCACATTGGCCTATTGGAAAGCCAAGTGCGACACCTTCTGTGTCGAATAAAGGGGGCGGTCACATTTTTATCAAGGAGAAATAGTATGTTTAAACAATTTATTGCCGGAAGCTGCTATTCATATGTTATAAGCTCTAAAGAAGAGGCATTAATAATTGACCCTCACATAAGCTTGTTGGATGAGTATGGCCAGTATTTAAGGAAAAATAAGCTCAAACTCAAATTTATTATAGACACACATACGCATGCCGACCATTTTTCCTTAGCCGCGGTTTTTAAGAAGAAATCCGGCGCGCAGGTATTGATGCATGAAAAAGCAATATCCGAAGTGGCAGACAAGCGCCTTAAAAATGGGGACCAGGTTTCCGTAGGTTCAAGCACTCTTAAAGTAATATATACCCCCGGGCATACGGATGACGCTATAAGTTTATACGGTGAAAACAGGTTATTTACCGGTGATGTGCTTTTGATAGGCAGTGTCGGCCGCACGGATTTCCAGAACGGTTCTCCTGAATCCATGTTTGATACATTACAAAACCTCAAAAACCTTCCGGGAGAAACTGTCATTTTTCCCGGCCATGACTACCATGAAAAACGTTCATCCACTTTAGCTAAACAAAAGGAAGAAAATCCCTTCTTAAAAGAAACAGATAAAGAGGTATTTGCCAGGAATATGCGGGCAAAAGTCATCCCTAAACCTTTTAATATTGATAATATTGTGCGTTTAAACCAAAGAGGAGAGGCTGCTGCATTGGAGATGATCTCTCCAAAAGATGCTTTAACTCTTTCGGGAAAAGATCCGCAGGTCAAATTGCTGGATGTGCGCTCGGCTTTAGAATTCAGCCAGGTGCACATTAAGGATTCAATCAATATCCCCATAGACATGCTTACTGCTAAAATCAATGAGCTAAGCCAATCTAAGCAAAGTTTTATTGTTCTATGCCGCACGGGCAACCGTTCCCCTATGGCTGCTGATATGTTGATACAATCAGGTATTCACGGCGTAAAGGTAATGCAAGGAGGCATGTTGCGCTGGCAGAAAGAAGGGCTTTCTGTTATTAAAGGCGAAGGCGGGATATCATTAGAGCGCCAGGTCAGGCTTATTGCTGGCAGTCTGGTTTTGGCAGGCATACTCTTATCATGGCTTGTGCATTGGGCGTTTATTTTTATTGCAGTATTTGTCAGCTGCGGACTTGTTTTTTCCGGATTGACTGATAACTGCCTTATGGGTATGCTGCTAATGAAATTGCCTTATAATAAAAAATTGTATAAGACAAAACTTGGCGGCGGCACATGCGCCATGGGGTAGCAAAATTCAGAAATAAAGGTTACGGTTATATTTTTACTATTTTTTATTGCTTTATAAGATAAAAAAGAGATAGAATAGAGTGGGCAGCAAGGCAGGGGAATTAGGGCCATTCCCTTATATTGCTAAGAAGAGAAGGGAGGAAAGATGAAGAAGCTTATTATAATTATCGCAGCAATAGTTTTAATCATAGTTATCGGTTTAGTTATCGGCAGAAACATACTGGCAAGAATAGCTATTATAAAAGGAGTCAAGTCCGCCACGGGGATGGCTGTTGATGTTAAAGGCATTAATATAGGATTGGTGGGTTCTGGTATTTCAGTAACCGGGCTAAAGATTTATAATCCCGGCGATTTTAGCGACAGGCTCTTAGCCGATATTCCGGAAGTCTATGTTGATTTTGATTTGTTAGGTTTATTTAAAAGCAAGGTGCACCTGCGCAAGCTGAAGATTGATATTACCGAGTGTCATATTATTCTGAACGAAAAAGGAAAACTCAATGTAAACTCTCTGGCGTTGTTGTTGCCCAAGTCGCAAGGAGAAAAACCTCCGGAAGTAAAGATAGACGAATTGCGGCTTAAGATCGGCAAGGTCGTCTATAAAGGCTATTTTCCCGCGGTGGGCGCAAAGTCCAAAGAATTTAATATTGATATAGATGAAACATTCCACGATGTAACCAATCCTTCCAGGGTCGCAGGGGATGTCTTAAAGAGGATCCTTAACCGTATAGGCATAGGTGGCCTGGCAAATTTTGACGTCAAGTCTGTGGGTAGCCAGATGAAAAAAGAGGCAGAGGAGGCTGTCGGCGGGTTCCTGGAAAAGGCAAAAGAAGATTTAAAAAGCACGTTTTCAAATTAAAAAAAGGGGAAGATATGAAAAGAATTATATTAGCATTTGGGTTAGTAATGGGCCTTATGACGTTTGTTTATGCGCAGAGCAGTTCGGAAGTCGCTAAACAAGTAACTAAAGAACTGCAGGATTCCGGGACTATCGCAGCAGCAGATGCTTCAAGCGTAAGTTCTTCGGTTAAAACACTCGTTGATAGCGGCGCTAGCGCAAAGGAAGCAAAGAGTGTTGTCGCCCAGGCTGCGCATCAGGCTAAAATCGAAGGGTTAAAGGGTAAAGAGCTTGCCGCCAGAGTACAGGCAGCAGCAAAGGAACGCAAGGTACAGCTTGAAGAAGCAAAAAAGAAGGCCAAGGAATCCGCACAAAAGGCAAAGGAAGACGCAGAGAAAAAGGCAAAAAAGGCTAAAGAAAAAGCGGAAAAAGAAAGCAAGAAAGTAAAGGGAGAGCTTGATAAGGCTTCAAAAGGTTTGAATAAGCAATGGGGCAAATAAAAAAGATCAAGCAGTTTAAGCAAAGGAGGAATGCATGAAAGCATTTTTTGCTGAATTTTGCGGGACATTCTGGCTTGTGCTTGGAGGATGCGGAAGCGCAGTGCTTGCCGCGGCATTTCCCGGTTTAGGTATAGGCTTGCTTGGCGTATCTTTGGCATTCGGCTTAACTGTATTAACCATGGCTTATGCTATCGGGCATATTTCAGGGTGCCATCTTAACCCTGCTGTTTCAATCGGGCTATGGGCAGGCGGACGTTTTCCGGCAAAGAAATTAACTCCTTATATTCTCGCGCAGGTTTTAGGTGCTATCGCTGCCGGCTGGGTCCTTTTTCTTATAGCAACCGGTAAAGACGGGTTTATATACTCAACTTTCGCTTCTAATGGCTACGGCCCGCATTCACCCGGCGGCTACTCATTATTGGCAGGGTTTGCCACTGAAATAGTAATGACGATGTTTTTCCTGTTTGTAATTATGGGAGTAACTGACAAGAAGGCGCCTCAGGGTTTTGCTCCGATAGCCATCGGCCTTTGTCTTACCCTGATACATTTGATCAGTATTCCCGTTACCAATACCTCAGTTAACCCCGCGCGCAGCACAGGCGTTGCTTTATTGGCTGGCGGTTGGGCAGTTTCTCAGCTTTGGCTGTTTTGGGTAGCTCCGATCATTGGCGCTGTAATCGGTGCTGTTGTTTATCGCGTTATAAACCAGGCTAAAGAATAGAGATAAAATTAAGGGGTATATTCTTAGAGGATAGGCTTTTAAAAATTTGGAGCAGTGCACAATGAAGCGTCCCTTGTCATCTCATGATGTTTTATAGAATCATTTTGAATATCCAATTTGGGATAAAGCGGACGGCTATGTTTCCTAAAACGGGAAGGCAGCCAAGGCAGGAAAAATAAAACCGTTACCTTTTAAGTTGCTTATTTTAGAAAATAAGTTATAATATGAACCAATAAGGCGATGATTACATAACAATAATTATATTCAGGGTCCAGAGAATAATTTTCTGGAGGTTTTTGATGGTCGGGCCGCCATCTTGCACATGAGTGCGAGATGGCTTTTTTTATTTGTATTTTACGATTTTGTTGGTCAGGTTAATTATTATGAAGCTAACAATTATTGTTTTGTTGGTAGTATGTGCTGGTATTCTGGGTTTTTGTTTATTTTCTGCGCGTAAAGAGTTGATAGGTATGCATGAAAGGTATGTTTTCTATGAAAAAAGGAACGAGGAATTACAGGCAGAGCTGATACGCCATAAGAAAGATTGCGCTGAAAACAAGAAGCTTCTGTCCGAAATTGAACAGAATATTAAAGAGCTAGAAAGCAAAATCCAGTTGGCGACCCTCGAGCGGTATCTTCCGGATAAAACATGGAATGAGATTAAGCCGATAATTGGCCGCTTAAGGACTCTACGGCAGGAGGAAGAAAAACATAATACTGATGAAGAGTTTTTTTAGCATGCCGGGATGGAGGTTCGGCTGCTGTTATTTAAGAATCAGAAAAACTAATTTATCAAATAGTAGCCGATAGGCTCTATAAGAGTATTGAGATAGCGAGGGCAGGGGTTATGAAAAAGAGAAGATTTATCGTAAGGTTTGTTCTGTTCGTGATAGTAGCAATTATATTAAATGGCTGTGTTTTTATTGTGAAGGACGGGGATAGAATAAGGTATTATGGCATAGATGAGCAGCGAGGCAGCGAACATTTGCATCAAATCTCCGAGAAGCAGAGAGAAATTTACGGGCCAAGAGAAATCCCAAATCCTATTAAGTAAATATGAAAATTTCAGACCTTAAGTTAATAATAGGCTCTATCTTTCTAACGATACTAGCTTCCGGATGCGTGACCATTTCCACTCAGCCGTCCATGCGGCAAACTTACGGTATTTATCATATCGTTGAGAGAGGCCAGACGCTTTATAGAATATCAAAAAGTTATAATGTTGATATTAACCAGGTCATGAGATTAAATAAAATCATAGATCCGACGCAGATCGACATTGGCCAAAGGATATTTATACCGGGAGTCCGCTTGCCGGTGCCTATAGAACCATATAAGTCTATCCCCCGGGAAGCCATAAAGAAATTGGTGGGCCTAAAATCCAGCTCATCTGATTGGCATTACATTACATTACATCATAGTGCTACTCATGAAGGTAATGCTGTTACCTTTGACCGTAATCACCGTAGCCGCAGGATGGGCGGTCTTTTTTATCATTTCGTCATCGGTAATGGCACGCTCTCCGGAGATGGGGAAATCGAAGTTGGCTGGCGCTGGAAAAAACAGGAAGCGGTAAATCGTCCCGCTGATATTCAGATATGCCTTGTAGGTAACTTTAATGAAGAAAAAGCTAGCAGATCGCAACATGATGCGTTGATTAAGTTGGTGAGTGTTTTACGGGAACAGTACGGCATATCCATGCAGAACATAAGGAGGCATAAGGATATAGAGGGAAAGGCTACTGAGTGTCCCGGTGAAAGTTTCCCATTCAATAGTATTATAGCAGAATTGAAAAAGAACCGGTGATCTATGGTTAAGTTATTTCTTTATATTCTAACCTGCTTATTTATATTCACGATATTTTTTGCTCCTGTGAGGGGCTATATTAATCATTTATTGTACCGGGATAAGTGGGGAGAGCCTGAATATCAGATAATCGGGAAAGTATCAGGATATAACCCGCGGGTGGTTGAAATTCAAAAGGTCTTAAAAGAGGCCGGCTTTGACCCCGGTGTTATAGACGGAACTATGGGTGCTCAAACCAGGCTGGCAATCAGGAATTTTCAGAAAGACAAAAAATTGAAGCCTACTGGCAGGATCGATGCAGCCACGCATCTGGCATTAACCAGAGAAAAGGAATCAGGCAATAATATACCTATAATAAAAATCGAAGTACCACTAACCGCTTTAAAGGATAAAAGCGCGTCAGCGAATGAAGGGGGTAGCCATACAGTTGATAAAATTGAATCACGGGAAGCGGTTAAAAGCCATAACCCTGAATCAAATAACAGATCAAAGCAAATTCAAATAGCCCTTAAAAACACCGGATTCTATAAAGGGGAGGTAGACGGAAGGATCGGCCCAAGGACCAAAACTGCTATAAGGGCTTTTCAGAAGGCAAATAAAATTAAAGTAGATGGTGTAGTGGGCCCGAAAACCTGGGCAGAGCTGAATAAATTTCTTTTTGATTAGATGTATCTGAACAAGTTCGAGAAACTAGTGAAGTGCTTTCTATGCGCAATAAACAAAATTGATCGTAGTATCTTTGGGAGATTGTATGGATAACAAAAAGGAGGAGAAAAGATGCCGGTAAGGCCAATATTATTGTTTTTCTTAGTTTATGCTTTAGCAGGATGTGCCACCGTATCCAAGAAACAGAATGGTTCATCACAGGTGGTCTCATCCGGCAGCAGCCAGGGGTCATATCAGCAGGGAGTATATGATTACGATAATTCCTGGTCAGTCGGTAGTTATGAAAAATCAGCAAGCAAGACCGATAGGGATTCTAATGTGCAATTAACTTCGAAGCAGATACAAAGGGCTTTGCAGAATGCCGGTTACTATAAAGGGCCTATTGACGGAAAAATCGGGCCTAAAACCAAGGCAGCCATTATTGAATTTCAAAAAGCCAAAGGGCTGAAAGCCGATGGGATAGTTGGTAAAAAGACTTCTGCTGCGTTAAACAGATATTTATCCCGGTAAGAATGAGAATAAAAAACACAATTCTTGTAATATCAATTGTGATCTTATCGGCGAGTGCCGGATATTCAGTCAGGCGATACCTTGAAAGATCCGAAAAGACCAGGCAGGAATTTTATTTACGGCAGGTTAGAAGAGCTGCTTGGCAAGAGTTAGGGCGGCATTTGAAATCTGAGATAGACCAATTCAAGGGTGAAGCGGGAATAGTCATAAAAGATTTGCATGCCGGATGGGAGTTGTCATATCAGAAATCCAAATTGTTCCCTTCGGCAAGCCTGGCTAAGATCCCTATTATGGCTGGGTGTTTCTTGGCAGCCGAACAAAATTTGATCAAGTTGAACCGTGATATATCTTTAAAATCTACTGATAAGCTTACTGGTTCGGGCATGCTGAAAGATCTGCCTGCGGGCAAGTCGTTCAGCGTTGACAGGCTTATCGGGTTTATGATATATGACAGTGATAATACTGCCACCAATATCCTCACCGATCTGCTTGGCATTGACTATTTGAATAAAACATTTCAGGACTTTGGTCTACAAAATACCTTTTTGTCCCGCAAAATAGCGGATTATCGTTCGCGTGACAAAGGACTCGAGAATTATACTACAGCTGAAGATATGGTCTTATTGTTAGAAAAGATATACAGAAGGGCTCTCGGGAATAAATCAGTTTCGGATCGCTGTCTGCGTATTTTAAAACTTGCTCGAATGAACGACCGTATTCCCAAATATTTGCCACCTGAGATAACTGTCGCGCATAAAACCGGTCTTGAAAAAGGCGTCTGTCATGATACGGGCATAGTATTTACTTGCAGCGGTGATTTTATCATTGTGGTATTAACCAAGCATGCTGATGCGAACAGCGCTCCTTCCAAAGAATTCATCGCAAGAATATCATTACAGGCATATAAATATTTCGAACAATTAAATAATTATAAGGTAAACTTAAAATAATAATTAATTCAATGATAGCGAAACAGTTAAGTAAAACCTTTATTTTCTTAGGTGTGTGTTTTGTTTCCTTGGCGATGTTGGGTACTGCCGAAGCCAATCTTCATAATAAGAAGAATAGGAAGGGTGTTGTTTATTGGCATGGAGATTCAACTCGAAACAAGATCGCCTTGACCTTTGATGATGGTCCTCAGAGCATTTATACGCCACAGATATTAGACATTCTCAAGAAATACAATATAAGGGCAACATTTTTCTTGATTGGTAAGAATGTGGAGGTTCTACCGGAGCTGGCGAAAAGAATTAGGGATGAGGGGCATATAATTGGAAATCACACCTATGACCATCCGGATCTTAGGTTGCAGAATCAGAGGCAGATAAAGCAGCAAATACGAAAAACTGAAAAAGCGATTATTGATGCAACAGGAATAAAACCGTATCTTTTTAGACCGCCCTATGGTGTTGATAACAATGTAGTGTTACAAGAGGCAGAGAATTCCGGCTATACCATTATTAAATGGTCAGTGAGCGGCTTAAACGGCAGGCAGGATAGCCATTCTAGAAAAATTGCGCATAGGGTTGTGGGCAATGTCCGGAATGGATCAATTATATTGCTCCATGATGGCAATCGTTTGTCCAACAATACGGATCGAAGTCAAATCGTGAAAGCATTACCGATAATTATCGAAACCTTACAGGGAAAAGGGTATCAGTTTGTGACGATAAATGAGTTGCTTTTAGAAAAGGAGGCCTAAACATATGAAGGCAAAATTTGTGGTTATTATGTTTTTGGCAATATTTACCATGTCAGGGTGTGCCTATATTCAGAAAATCAAGAGGACTGATGAACTTGAGATTGAAAACCAGAATTTACGGGCTCATATTGCGCAACTCCAAAAGGAAAAAACAAGGGAAGTTGAGAGTGTCGTCAAACAAAAAGAGAAGGAACTTTCTGAGCTTGAGAAGGCTAACCTTGAATTAGAGGATGCGCTAAGGAA
Source organism: Candidatus Omnitrophota bacterium (assembly GCA_003598025.1). Classification (NCBI taxonomy): domain Bacteria; kingdom Pseudomonadati; phylum Candidatus Omnitrophota; species Candidatus Omnitrophota bacterium. The sequence continues at coordinate 511,157 of QZKH01000003.1, read as the reverse complement.
AGAAATAGGTGATTATAAAGCTAAGCTGGAGATGACCGAACGGGGGCTTGTAATAACTTTTGTTTCCGAAATATTTTTTGATTCCGGTAAAGACAAGGTGAAAGATAATGGCAAAGATACGCTTAACAAAGTTGCCGAAGTCCTGAATAGGAATGTTCCTGATTCTGCCGTGGCGATAGAAGGCCATACTGATAATGATCCAATAAAATTTTCTGTGTGGAAGACGAATTGGGAATTATCGTCTGCCCGCGCTCTTGCGGTCCTTCATTATCTTGTAGATGAATGCAATCTTGAGCCGCAAAGGTTATCAGCAAATGGTTACGGAGAATTTCATCCTGTGGCTGCTAACGATTCTCCTGAGAATAAACAGAAGAATAGAAGGGTAGAGATCGTTATACTACCGGCTAAGATAAGTAAAGTCAAAGTAAGATAGGTTGCGGAGACATTGCTTTAATTAATATGTTTTATAAAATATTAGTAATTATACTGGCAGTTTTTTGTTTAGTTTTTGTTTACGTTAAATATGTTGAATATAAAGGAATATTTTATCCTTCCAAAGATATATTGGCGTATCCTTCGTCTTCCGGGATTCCTTTCGAAGATATAATGATAACCACAGAAGACAATTTAAAAATAAACGGCTGGTTCTTGCAAAACCCTAAAGCCAAATACACGCTTTTATTCTTGCATGGAAATGCCGGTAATATTGGAGATAGGATTGATAAAATAGGGATGCTTTATGAGCTTGGCCTGAACATTTTAATTATTGATTACCGGGGATTTGGCAAAAGTGAAGGAAAGCCCAGTGAGTCCGGGCTTTATAAAGACGCAAGTGCCAGCTATCATTTTCTGGTAAATAAACGCAATATTGCAGCCGATGAGGTTATTCTATACGGTGAATCGCTGGGAACAGCCGTAGCCGTGGACCTTGCTTCTAAGAATAAGGTAAAGGCGCTTATCTTAGAAGGCGCTTTTTCTTCCGGTAAAGATATGGCAAAAGAAATCTATCCATTTCTGCCGAGGATAATTTTCTCAAATAGCTATAATTCTCTGGCAAAGGTAAGAGGCGCCAAAATGCCTAAATTATTCATACACAGCAGAGAGGATGAGATAGTGCCTTACCGACTTGCTCAAAAACTTTACGGAGTTAGTTCTTTCCCGAAGAAAATCGTTTCTATAAACGGCCCGCATAATGAAAGTTTTTTAATTTCCTTTCCAGAATATAAAAAGGCAATAAAAGAATTTATTGATAAACTTTAAGATAAATAGCCGTTTTGTTATAAATAGTTTGCATAGCGCAGGTTTTAGAGTAGAATCTTTATTGCGTACTATTAAAGGCGCAGTAAGGAGAATATCTTGGGTAGAGATAATTATTCATTTCAAAAGTATCAGAAGGAGCTAGCAAGAAAGAAGAAGGCAGAAGAAAAAAAGCAAAAGAAATTGAATAAAAAGGCGATGGAGAACGTCCCGCTGGCTGATTTACCGGATGGCTCAAGAGACGGGCATAATCAAGTTACCGGTGATAACCCATCTTTATAGTAAATAACCCTTGCTTTATTTTCTTAATAGCTCTATAATCACAAGTCAATGCTGAAACATCAGCAAAAAACCAACGGAGGAAAAATGGGGTATCAAGATGGTGGTAGATTCGGCGGACCAAGGGAAATGCATAAGGCAGTATGCTCAGAATGTAAAAAAGAGTGCGAAGTCCCGTTTAAACCAAGAGAAGACCGCCCGATATATTGCAAAGATTGTTATTCAAAGCGCAAGAACGAAGGCCGTTAACTTCCAGCAAGCCGATACGATAATCATAATATAAGACGGAGATTCAAACCGCAAGGACAGCATACTTTGCCTTGCGGTTTTTTTTACGCTTGCATTGTCTGGTTGTTCTTAAAAGCAAAAAATCAAAAGTGAGGTGTCAAATGAATAGCTGTATGAGATGCGGGCAGAAAATGTCACATAATTATCTGGTGCCGGTATTTACTATGCAAAAAGATAAAAGAGAACGAATGATAGTATGTTTAAAATGCAAAGAAATCCTGAATAAAAATGTGACTAACGAAGCAAAAAAAGTATCTGTTTGATCTTGCCTTTATCGCCGCTTTAAATATCCGGAAAAGATTGTGTTTGACAAAACAGCTTAAGGTGGTATAATAATCTAACAATTAAAGATTAGAGATCGGCAGCCGTAAAGGGCGGGCAACTAACCTTTACGGCTTTTCTTTTTTTGACATTTGAAGGCAAAAAAGGAGCTCTGAAATCAAAAAAGTAAAGATTTCTAGCAAAGGTAGAAAATGCAAGGTCCCCTTATGTAAACATATTCTGAGTATTTACAATCACGGAGAATACTGCCACATACATCTTCGCCAGCTTGATTTTCTTCCCAAACAAAGGACTGCTAAATAATGACATTTAACAAGAATATCACCGAGAATGCTCTATATCGAGAGCTTGACCCGGCACAGAAGAGTTTTTATGGCCTGGGTATCGCGCCTAAGATAATTGAGACCCTGGAGCGCATAAAATTTAAGGTGCCTACACCAATACAATTTAAGACCATACCTGTTGCAATTGAAGGCAAGGATGTAATCGGTATCGCGCAGACCGGAACCGGCAAAACCCATGCTTTTGCTATTCCTATGGTCCAGCGCCTTGCCAGGATGGACGGGGTGGGGCTGGTGCTTGCGCCTACGCGAGAACTTGCTATACAGATAGACGAAGCTTTTTACAGTTTGGTGCATCCATTTGGGCTAAAAACCGCCTGTTTAATCGGAGGCGCGCCAATGGGCGCTCAAGTGCAAGCTCTGCGTAAGAACCCGCGCATAGTTATTGCTACTCCCGGCAGGCTGCTTGATCATATGAGCCAGTGGAATTTTATGACTGACAATGTTATCATGCTTGTACTCGATGAAGCTGACCGTATGCTGGATATGGGATTTGCTCCGCAGATAACCAAGATCCTTCATTTCATACCGAAAAACAGGCAGACTATGTTATTCTCGGCGACTATGCCTAAAGAGATCGTTGAGATTGCGGCAAAGCATATGAAATTACCTGTTTCTGTTGAAATTGCCCCTTCAGGTACCACGGCAGAGCTTGTAACGCAGGAATTGTTCATAGTCAAGAAAGAGACTAAGCTTAAATTATTAAGTAAATTGCTTGCGCAGTATCATGGCCCGGTGCTTTTGTTTTCGCGCACCAAACATAACGCGCGCAAGATCAAGATATCAATAAGGAATATGGGCTATAGCGCTGCAGAGATGCACTCAAACCGCAATCTATCCCAGCGCCGTGAGGCACTTGAAGGCTTTAAGTCGGGGAAATACAAGGTGCTTGTCGCTACAGATATAGCCGCAAGAGGCATAGACGTAAGCGGGATAGAGCTGGTTATCAACTATGATTTGCCGGAAGACGCTGAAAATTATGTGCACCGTATCGGACGTACCGCCAGGGCAGGGGCTAAAGGGCATGCTATATCATTTGCTACCCCTGAGCAGCGCCGCGACGTAAAAGAAATAGAAAAAATCATCAGGCACACCCTTCCTTTGTCAAAACACCCTGAAATTGCCCATGAAGATTTTATTGAGTCAGGGCAAAAGGCCCCCAGCAAGGACTCGCGCCGCCATAACCCAAAAAGAAATAAATTCCGCCGTTTTTAAGCCTTGCCAATCGCCGTAGATTATCTAAAATTAAATTTCTTGATATAAAATATATTCAGAACTATAATACATTCCATAGTTAGATAAAAGCATTTATAATTTTAATCTAAACTTGGGAATGAAAGGGGGATGCTGCTATGTTTTCGGGTCTTATGGAAAATATAGAGGTGTCCCTTTTTAAATGAATGAGTATCTTAAGGCTGCAATAGAAGAAGCAAAGGCAGGGTTAAAAGAAGGCGGCATACCAATAGGCTCGGTTATCGTTTGTAACGGTAAGATAATCGGCCGCGGGCACAATAGGCGCATCCAGAATCGCAGCGCGATTTTACATGCCGAAATAGCCGCATTAGAAGACGCAGGACGTATGGAGGCGTCCGAATATAAAAAATGTACGCTTTACACAACTCTCTCTCCGTGTCCTATGTGCTCAGGGGCAATACTCCTTTATAAGATCCCTCATGTTGTTATCGGAGAGAATAAGACATTTAAGGGAGAAGAAGAGCTTTTGCGTTCCAGGGGGGTTAGCCTGGAAGTGTTGCAGGATGAAACCTGTATTTCGTTGATGAAGAGATTTATCAAGGATAACCCAAGGCTCTGGAGCGAGGATATCGGAGTATAATTATTATCGGTTATTAAAAAGTTCAGATGGGGACACTTCACTCATATCTGAATGCGTTACAGTGGGTTAGAGGGAAACGGTCCTTATTCGATGCTTTAACAAATGGAGGAAGTGATGAGAAAGCTGATTGTCGGTTGTCTTGTTGCTCTTTTGTTGATCTGTCCGGCTTTTGCAGAAATGGTAGTTCTGAAGAATGGTAAGACTGTAGAAGGCAAGATATTGGAGGATACGGATACTTATGTGAAGATCGATTTTAATGGCACACCGCTTACTTATTTTAAGGATGAAGTAATGGCCATACGAAAAGATGTCGTTGACACTACTGGTACCCAGGCCGAACCGGACAAGAAATCTGCCAAGGTAGAGGTTTTAAATTCGGAATATACCAAACCCCCTGATCCAAAAGAGAATATAGAAATAAGAGCCGACTCTTCCATAGAAGAGATTCTGAAGAAAATTAATTATTACTATGCCAGCCATGATTTTGACAAGGCTATAGAATTAGGCAAGATGGCTTTATCAAAAACGGATGACAAGTTTACTATGGCACAGATTTATTATAGCCTGGGAGCTAATTACCTTGAAAAAGGGATTGAGCCTTATAACCAGAATAAGGACGATAGTTATTATAAATTATCTATTGAGTATACAAAGAAGTGCCTGGAGATCATACCTAATAGCTGGCGGTCCTGGGCTAATTTAGGTTCGGTTTATACAAACATGGGAGATTATGAGCAGGCCATTTCATATTTATTGGAAGCAGAGAAATACCTGGATAAAAATGACCCTATGTATAAGGAATTATTGTTTCACCGCATGATGCTAGAGGATATGCTTAAGGGTAAATAACCGCATACCTATAATAGACATGCAACATATGGTAAGAAAGTTATTTATATACGCGATTGCCGGAATGTCTTTGTTTTTCTCCGGCTGTGTTACTATTTATAACCCGGCCACAGACAGAAGAGAATTTATTCTTATAAACAGCCCCACAGAGGCGGCTATCGGCAGGAATATGGCAGCCGAACTAGTCAAGACGCAGCCACTTGCAAAGAGCCGCAATCTTCAGGAAAGGGCACGCAGGATTGGCGCTAGGTTAGCCAAAGTGTCAGACCGCCAGGATATAGAATATGAATTTCAGGTATTGGAAGATAAAGAGCTAAATGCCATGACTCTTCCAGGCGGATTTATTTATGTTAACCAGGGGTTAATGGAGAAATTGAATGACGATGAGCTTGCTTCTGTCATCGGCCATGAGATAGGCCATGTGGCTGCCAGGCATGTCATAAAGAAAATCCAGTCGCATGTTTCTTACCAGATACTTCTTACCGTGGCATTTACGGCAGCCGGAGATAAAGGCAGCGCAAAGGCAAGCTATATTGCCGAACAGATAGATATCTTATTTAATCTGATATCATTAAGCTATAGCCGTAAAGATGAATATGAAGCGGATAGATTAGGGGTCAGGTATTCCTCCAGAGCCGGGTTTAATCCTAATGCGGCCATATCTGCCCTGGAAAAAATTAAGCAGGGCCAGAGCCCGGGGCCTGAAATACCTATTTATTTAAGGACGCATCCTTATATAGATGAGCGCATCAAGACCTTAAGGCAGATTATCGAATCCGGGAGTATCGCTTAGCTTCGTTTTATTTATTGCTGGTTGCCTTTAAGAGGAATATAATTAAAAGAAAGCGTATTGAAATGGTATCTTTAGAAAAAGAAAAGATATTAAAAGAAGCTATGCTGCGCCTTGGTGTTAAAGAAGCCGACATCGTTGAGAGATTTATTCGTGCTCAAGGTCCGGGCGGGCAGAATATAAATAAAGTTGCAACCTGCGTGTACCTTCGCCACATACCTACAGGTATTGAAGTCAAGTGCCAGGAGGAGCGCTCTCAGGTTTTAAACCGCTATCGCGCCAGGAGAATTCTTTTAAAAAAAATAGAGAACAGGATTCTTGGCAAACTTTCAGAAGAGCAAAAGCGCATTGAAAAGATCCGGAGGCAGAAACGCAGAAGGTCACGCAGAGCAAAGATAAAAATATTGGAAGCTAAGCGCAGGCATTCTCAAAAGAAATCATTACGTTCTAAAGTCACCGGCATTGATCTTTAGCTATACCGTGAACTATGAGCTGTGAACCGTGAACTAACAATGAACTATGAACAAACGTATTCTTTTATTATCTTTAATATTATTTCTACTTCTTTTACCCTTAGGTAATGCTATGGATTCTAATCTCAGGAATGAAAAGATAAAAATTTATAATGCCATAACCGGTAAAGTTGAAATAGTGGCTAAAATCTACAAAACTGACCAGGAATGGAAGAAAATCCTTACTCCTGAGCAATTTGAAGTCACAAGGTTAAAGGGTACAGAATCTCCGTTCAGCAAAGTTTGCCCTATTCCGTCAAAGGGAGAAGAAGGTATCTATCAATGCGTTGGCTGCGGAACAGACCTCTTTATATACAAAACAAAATTTGATTCTGGGACAGGTTGGCCGAGTTTTTGGGAGCCTGTATCAGAGTTGAACGTCCGGATAAAACCCGACAATAGTTTCGGAATCCAGCGTTTAGAAGTTGTTTGTGCAAGGTGCGATGCGCATTTGGGGCATGTTTTTGATGACGGCCCGCCTCCTACAGGCAAGCGTTATTGTATAAATACCTTGGCTTTGAAGCTTGCAATTATACCTGCCAAAGTACAAACAGAGACAGCTACTTTTGCCGCAGGCTGTTTTTGGGGTGTCGAAGCTGCATTCCGCCAGCTTATCGGTAAAGGAGTTATTTCTACCAGGGTAGGTTATACCGGCGGGCATTTCAAGAACCCGACTTATGAAGATGTCTGTTCCGGTAAGACCGGCCATGCTGAGGCAGTTGAGATAGTTTATGATCCCGCCAAAATATCTTATTCCGGGTTACTTGATATCTTTTGGGATATACATGACCCTACTGCTCTTAACAGACAAGGCCCTGATGTTGGAACGCAGTACCGCTCAGCAATATTTTTCCATACAAAAGGACAGGAAATGCTTGCATTGGAATCCAGGGAGAAACTGGATAAATCGAAAAAGTTTAAGAACCCGGTTGTTACCCAGATCGTGAAAGCACTAGAATTCTATCCGGCTGAAGATTACCATCAGGATTATTATAAAAAGCACGGGTTGAAGCCTTCCTGCCATATACGTTGACAGATTTTTCCTGTCATTACTGTGTTTATAAATAAAAATATTTTTAAAACGTGCGCGTTTATTTTTTATTGACTAAATCATGAATTGTATTAATATTTATAAAACAGCAAAATCCAGCCGTTCGTTGTTAATTATCTAATAATCGCAAAATAAATCATAAATTATAACCATAAACTCTGTAAGGAGGAATGCTATGAGAAGGTTTTTACTTTATTTATTAAGATGGCAGTTGAGCACGCCTATTCTTTGGTTAGTTGTCCGCCGCCTTGGCACAGGTATCTGGTCCACGGTTATCGCAAATCTGATAGGAGGGGCGATATTTTTCTGGGTTGATAAATTCATATTTACCAGTTATGCGGTAGAGGTATGGCAATTTAAAGAGAAAGGTATTTGTGATAATTGCGGAAAACATGAAAGCCTCTGGAGGCTTGCAAAAGCGCCGAATTATGAGAAGCGTGATGCCAAGCCGGTGTTCCTGTGTATGGAGTGTTCTAAGCGAAAGACTGATGAGCTGCGTGCGCGGGGAATAAAAATAAGAGGCAAGAGCCAATAGCCAGTTTTTCGGGCAGCATAAATTAGTCTTGACTCCCGTAATTTTGCCTAATACAATAGTAAAAAGAATCAGGACAAGTTTAAAGGGCACAGCTTATGTTTTTACCGGCACATTCAGGATTTCAAGGCAATTCTTATTAAATTAAGAATTGCCTTTTTTTTAATGTGCTCTGCCTAATTTTTAATCATCTTTTTAGGAGGATTAAGATATGCCAAGAAGAAAAGACATAAAGAAGGTTTTAATAATAGGCTCGGGACCTATTATAATAGGACAGGCGTGTGAATTTGATTATTCCGGTACACAGGCTTGCAAGGCTCTGCGCGAGGAAGGCTACGAGATTGTATTAGTTAATTCAAACCCCGCCACCATCATGACTGACCCGGGTATGGCTGACAGGACTTATATTGAACCTCTTACCGTAGAAAGTGTCAGTAATATTATTGAAAGAGAGCGGCCGGATGCATTATTGCCGAATTTGGGTGGACAGACGGGTTTAAACCTGGCATCCGCTTTGCATAAATCAGGTGTGCTTGATAAATTTAAAGTTAAAATCATCGGAGTTAAGGCGGACGCGATTGAACGCGGTGAAGATCGTGAGGTATTCAAAGATACAATGAAAAAACTTGATATACCCGTACCGCGCTCAAAGATATGCCATTCCGAAGAAGAGGCATTAAAGATTTCTCAGGAGCTTGGGTATCCGGTTGTTGTGCGCCCGGCCTATACGCTTGGAGGGACCGGCGGCGGAATCGCTTATAATAACGAGGACCTGGTAGTATTGGTTAACCGCGGGATAAACGCAAGCCTCATCCATCAGGTTTTAATAGAGGAAGCGGTTATCGGCTGGGAAGAGCTGGAATTGGAAGTGGTCCGTGATGAGCAAAACAAAAAGATTACGGTTTGTTTCATCGAAAATATTGACGCAATGGGGGTTCATACCGGAGACAGCTTTTGCGTAGCGCCGATGCTCACTGTCCCGCAGTCTTTACAGAAGAAAATGCAGGAACTTTCATATAAAATAGTTGACGCAATTGGGGTAGTCGGCGGCACGAACATTCAATTTGCCCATAATCCGAAGGACGACCGACTGGTGGTAATAGAGATTAATCCGCGTACTTCGCGTTCATCTGCGCTTGCTTCCAAGGCAACAGGGTTTCCTATTGCCCGCATTTCAGCTAAACTGGCTTCGGGGCTTAACCTTAATGAAATGCCGTACTGGAGAAAAGGGACATTGGATAATTACGAACCTTGGGGGGATTATGTTGTTATAAAATTTGCGCGTTGGGCTTTTGAGAAATTCCGCCAGGCAAAAGATATACTTGGTACCCAGATGAAGGCAGTTGGCGAAGTGATGAGTATCGCTAAATCATTCAAGGAGGGGTTCGGTAAATCAATACGTTCCCTTGAGACAAACAGGTATGGTTTGGGATTTGCTAAAGATTTCAACACTTTGTCTTTGGAAGACTTGAAGCTCAAGCTGGCTTTTCCTTCCAGTGAGAGGGTTTTTCTGATGTATGAAGCCTTGCGTAAAGGCATAGGCGTGGTTGAGCTGAACAAAATAACTCATATAGGAAAATGGTTTATACAAGAGATGAAAGAAATGGTAGATTTTGAGCAGGATATGCTTGACGCGGGCTGGAAAGGTTTAAGCGATAAAGAGTTAAAAAAAGCTAAAGAGTGGGGGTTTAGCGATAAATATCTTGCGAAGATTTTCAATATCAAAGAAGCCGACGTCCGTAAACGCAGGAAAAAAGTTGTAGGGAACGCCCGTTTCGAGGCTGTGCCTGTTAGCGGCGTAAAAGATGCCGCTTATTATTATTCTACTTATTCTTCCGGTAAGGACCTTGTGCCTGTTTCTGATAAGAAGAAGGTGCTTATTCTGGGCGGCGGGCCTAACCGCATAGGCCAGGGTATCGAATTTGATTATACATGCGTTCATGCAGCTTTTGCCCTGCGCGATGAAGGCTATGAATCGATTATGATTAATTGTAATCCCGAAACAGTATCAACCGATTACGATACTTCCAATAAACTGTATTTTGAACCTTTGACAGTTGAGGATGTCCTGACTATATGGGAAAAAGAAAAGCCGCTCGGGGCTATTGTGCAATTTGGCGGACAGACGCCCCTTAATATCGCCGGCGAACTTGAGCAATGCGGAGTGAAAATATTAGGTACCAGCACAAAAAGCATCTCTTTCGCTGAAGACAGGGAATTATTCAGGCAGAAGATGATTGAGTTAAAGATCCGCCAGACAGAAGGAGCAACAGCCTTTTCTTTGGATGAAGCTATAGCCATTGCAGGTAAAATTGGCTATCCGGTGATGGTGAGGCCATCTTTTGTTTTGGGCGGCAGGGGGATGGAGATAATCTATGACGAAAAGATGCTGGCTAAATATGCCAAGGAAGCTATCCAGGTAAGCCCGGAGTACCCAATGCTTATCGACCGTTTTCTTGCTAATGCTACAGAGTGCGAGGTAGATGCCCTTTGTGACGGGGAGCAGACATTTGTAGCGGCGGTAATGGAGCATATTGAACACGCTGGTATACATTCAGGAGATTCCGCCTGCACTATACCTTCCCGTACTTTAAAAGCCAGGCATTTAAAAACAATCGAAGAATGGACCAGCAAAATTGCCCGCGAGCTTAAGGTCGTAGGTTTTATAAATATCCAATTTGCTATCTGTGAAGATGAAGTTTATATCCTGGAGGCTAATCCCCGGGCGTCAAGGACTGTCCCTTTTGTAGCCAAGACCACAGGTATTCCGCTTGCACGTATTGCTACGCTTCTGATGATGGGCAAGAAAATAAGTGATTTCCCTGAGCTTGCGCAAAAAGCTTTGCCCTATGTTACAGTTAAGGAAGCAGTGTTTCCTTTCAATATGTTTCCTGAGGTCGATCCCGTGTTGGGGCCGGAGATGCGCGCGACAGGAGAAGTTATGGGTATTGACAAGGATTTTGGCATGGCTTTCTTTAAAGCCCAGGAATCAGCAGGGACAAGGCTTCCTACAGAAGGCAATGTTTTGGTGACGGTTAATGATAAAGATAAGGATGAGCTTCTGCTTATCGCCGGTAAATTATCTAATATGGGATTCAGGTTACTGGCAACAGAAAATACCCACAATTTCCTCATGAGTAAGGGCCTGGAATCTGTATTAATCAAGAAGCTTCATGAAGGCCGGCCGAATATAGCAGATGCGGTAAAAAATAAAGAGATTAACCTTATCGTCAATACCCCTGCAGGTCGAATGAGTGTTTACGATGACAGCTATATACGTATGCTTGCTATCCAGTATAAGATACCTTATGTAACTACAATGTCTGCAGCCAGGGCAACAGTAGACGGTATTGAATCGGTTAGGAAAATGTCCTCTAAGCCGCAATCCTTACAGGAGTATCACGAATCATTGAAACAGGCGAGGGTAAAAGAAACAGTTGTATGATAGCAGCAATAAATAAAAGATGATTTTTTAGAGGTTAAGGGGTATAATAAACTGAAGATTAATACTGGCAATGGGGTTTGCCAATAAACGCCTCAACAGGCTGATAACTCCTACAAAATCCAAACAGGAGGACATTGGCTTATGTTGAGGTTTTTTGTTATTGCAACAGGCGGAGCGATAGGGACCCTATTGCGTTATGTTATTTCAGGCATTGATTATAAGTTTTCTGGTGCTGTTTTCCCTTACGGGACGCTGGTAGTCAATCTTTCAGGTTCATTAGTAATAGGATTCTTATGGGGCGTTTTTGAGCGCATAGCGGTTTCTCCAAATATAAGGCTATTTATATTTATCGGTATTCTAGGCGGATTTACCACTTTCTCTACATTCAGTTTGGAGAACTTGAATCTTCTAAGAGACAGCCAATACCGGCTAATGATTATTAATATTTTTTTTACTAATGCCCTAGGTATTATTTTGGTAGTTACCGGATTTTTGTCTGCGAGATTATTGCTGACTTTAATAGATTAAGGAGGAGAATATGAAGCTCCCGGAAGAAGGCATGCTTTTGAGGGTATTTGTAGGCGAGTCCGACGTTTATGAGGGGAAACCTCTTTATGAATACATAGTTTGTAAAGCAAGAGAATTGAATTTGGCAGGCGCAACTGTTATTCGCGGTATTATTGGTTTTGGCGCCGATAGCAGGTTGCATTCGGCAAAAGTCCTCCGTCTTTCAGAAGACCTCCCGGTTGTAATCGAGATTGTAGATACAGATGCAAATCTTAATAAACTCCTGCCTTTTCTGGATGATTGCGTAGTCGAGGGCCTTATTACTCTTGAAAAAGCAAGGGTTATCAAATATAGGCATAAATAATAAGCTAATGGTTAGTCACTATTCTGGCTCATAGTTCATGGATTGTATAGGTATTACGTATGGTGTCCTTGCGATCAACTTTTCTATGAACTATCAACCAGGAACTATGAGCCCTGCCTAAATAAGGATATAATATATAGATTATCTATGAACCATGAACTATGAACCGTGAACTAATTAATCCTTGACATTTGTCTGAATGTAGTGTATATTTACACCTGTAGTAGAGAGGGAAGTGAAATTGAAGCCGTAAGGCAGATAGACTTGCCGAAACGGCTTTTTTTGTTACGAGCCGTTATTTACTACACAAAAAATAAGTAAGAAAGGAGGGTAGTAAGTAATGGCTAGAGGTAAAGTAAAGTGGTTTTCGAACCAAAAAGGTTATGGCTTTATTACTCCTGAATCAGGAAGTGATGTATTCGTACATCATACCGCAATTCAGGGCGATGGCTATAAGACTCTTGCAGAAGGTCAGGAAGTAGAGTTTGATATCGAAAAGGGACCAAAGGGAGAGCAAGCTGTCAGAGTAGTAAAATTATAATCTTTGACTATAAGCAAAGGCCTGGGATTATAATAGATCCCAGGCCTTATTTTTTACAGAGAGGAGTTTCAAATGCATACAGGTAAAATAAAGAAGCTGGTCCGTGACAGGGGTTTCGGGTTCATAAGTGATAATGACGGCAGAGAATTGTTCTTTCATCAGAGCGGGCTCGTAGACGCTAAATTCGATACCTTAACTGAGGACCAGGAAGTCACATTTGAAGTAGAGAAATCCGATAAAGGCCCGAGAGCAGTAACTATTAATATCGTAAAATAAGCATTAAAATAATTTTATGAAGATAGTATTTATTGAACCGCGTTCATCCGAGGCAAATGTTTATAGTAAACTTGCTATGCCTCTTCTGGGGCCCGTCTATCTTGGGACGATCCTCAGAGACAGGGGGCACGAAGTTACTATATATAAGGAAGATATATGCATGCCGGATTACAGTAAGCTTGAGGCAGATGTTATAGGTATATCAATCCTTACTTCTACTGCTAAGCGGGGATATGAAATCGCTAAGAGATTCCCTAGGGAGAAGGTGGTAATTGGAGGAATACATGCCAGCCTTCTGCCTGAGGAAGCCAGCCAGTATGCCCGCCAGGTAGTAATAGGCGAAGGCGAAAATATAATAGTTGATGTAATTGAGGGCAGGAATAAAGACAGATTAGTTTATGGCAGTGCAGTTGAAGACCTTGATAGCCTTCCTTTTCCGGATTTTTCATTGATTAAAGGATACAGAAGGGCTTCTGCAGTTACCTTGGTTTCTACTTCTAGAGGGTGCCCGTTTGATTGCAGTTTTTGTGCGGTAACCAAGCTATTCGGGCGTAAATACCGTTTCCGCAGCGCAGAGAGCGTAATTAGAGAGCTTAAATTACGCAGAAACAATACATTATTTTTCTGCGATGATAATTTTGCTGCGCATCCAAAAAGGACACTTGCCCTGCTTAGATTCATGTTAGGTGAAAGATTAAGGAATTGGGCATGCCAGGTACGCTGCGATGTGACAAAAAACGATAAGCTCTTGGGGCTGATGGCCCGGGCAGGGTGTAAAGTAGTCTGCGTAGGCATAGAATCAGTCAATGAACTTAGCCTTAAAGCATACGATAAAAAGCAGACAGTGGCAGATATCTCCGATTCGCTTGCCGCATTCCATAAGAAAAAAATCAAGGTTCACGGTATGTTTGTCTTAGGCGGAGATAATGATGATACAAAGACTGTCTGGGATACGATAAGATTCGCAAGAAAACATAGGATAGACACTATGCAGATGTGCGCACTGACCCCTTTTCCCGGTACAAAAGTTTTTGATGAGCTGGAAAAAGAGGGGCGCATATTTACAAAAGACTGGAGCCTTTATGACGGCCAGCATGTGGTATTTAAGCCAAAGTTGATATCCGCCAAAGAGCTGCAGCATGAACTTATTAAAGGTTACACTAAATTTTATTCCCTCTCAAGATCGATAGCCCTCCTTTTAAAACTACGCTTGCGCAATGCTGTATTTAACCTCATCGGTTACGTGGTAATAAAGGATTGGAAGAAGGCAAACCGCGATATGTCGTGGTTGGTCGAATAATACCTTACGCTGCATAAAGATCCGTAAAATCCGCATTTTTATCCTTCAGGGAATTAAAATTATTGACTTTAATAATTACAATGATAAAATTAATCCATGGTTTCAAAAGCATGGGTAAAAAAGCTTTATGAGGAGACCAAGAACTGGGTGAGTCAGGGGATAATTGACTCTTCCCAGGAGAGCCGCATCCGCAGTTTTTATTCCAGCCGTCCTGAATATAACCGTTTAATCAATACAGTAATATCGTTAGGTTCAATCCTCATTGGTTTAGGTATAATCCTTTTTATAGCCTCAAACTGGCAAAAAATACCTAAATTATCAAAGGTGCTGATTATCTTTTCGGCGATTACGCTATTTCATCTGGCAAGCTACTATTTCAGGTATATAAAAGACAGGTATCTTGGCTTAAGCGAAGGCTTCTTAATAATAGGTTCATTTGCGTTCGGGGCAGGTATATGGCTTATAGCCCAGATCTATCAAATACACTATAATTTTTCAGCCGGAATATTATTCTGGATAATCGGTATATTGCCAATTGTTTTTATCTGCCGTTCATGGACAGTGTTAAGCCTTTCTTCGCTTCTTAGCCTTATATGGCTTTTTTCCTACCAGGCTTATTATTATGAACGGGAGGCCTACGGAGTCTTTCTTTTGCTGGCTGTTTTAGTGTGGTTGTCATATTATATCAAGCAGAGATTCTCTTTGTTTATTTCTATAGCCATTGTTTTTTACTGGATAATACATTTTTGGATGATCAAATGTGAAAACCTGGCTTACGCCGGGCTTAGCGCTCAGATCATGCTGGTAAGTGTTTTAAGTTTTTTTGGTTTTTTGCTTTATGCCCTGGGTATGCAGCATGAAAAGCTTAAGAACTTTAATATCTTTGCTTTTTTGTATAAATTTATCGGAGTCTTGATTATTTGTATAAGCGCCTATTCTCTTACTTTTTCACACCATTATGATAATTATATCGGTTTAGGGTGCAAGCCGGTATTCAATATCCTGCTTGTGTTTTTTGTTTTACTTCCCCTGGCCTTACTACACAAGATGTCCAAGGCTGAAGACCCTAATGATGCAAAAGAATCAGGCTACGTCCTCATGCTGTTGTGTGTTTCAGCCCTGGGTATGTGTTTGGGCCTGACATTTCCAAAAACAACTTCCTGGTTTTATAATCTTGCCTTATTGCTTAATATATTCGTTCTGATGTATCTTAGTTTCTTAAGGCACAGCGAAGGGGTATTCCGCCTGATAATAATTATATTCTTCATTGATGTGCTTAGCAGGTATTTCGATACGTTATGGAAAATGATGCCCAGGTCATTATTATTTATGCTGGGAGGGGTTATCTTAATAGTCGGGTCTATACTTGCGGATAATGCAAGAAGGAAAATAGAAGCAAAAATGCACCGGGGTTAACAGAATGAAGAGAAAATATTTTATTTTGGTTATATTGATCCTGCAATTATGTTTCCTGGCAGCAATGATTTTTTATCAGCAGGCGAAGCTTAAAGATGCTCACAGGATATTGCTTGAGACGATACCGGTTGATCCCATGAGCGTATTCCGCGGCAATTACGTTGCTTTAAGATATAAAATAAACGACCTGCCAGTTAAGCTGCTTAAGGACGCAACCGTAGATAAGATAAAAAGCGGCCAGGAGATATACGTTTTATTGAATAAGGAAGGCGAGTATTGGCAGCCGGAGGCTGTTTATATTAAAAAGCCAAAGACAGGCGGGTTATATATAAAAGGCAGGGTCAATAGTCACTATTTTATGAGTAGCCGGCTGGATACTATTTGGGCCAGCTACGGTATTGAATCATTTTTCTTAAGCCAGGAACTTGCCCGGGAAGTTGAGAGGCCCAATAACTGGCGGGAGATTGAGAAGCGCAGGCAAGAGCTCATCAATAATCTTGATGAGGAGACCAGAAGAATCTATAAGGCAGGAATATCCCGCTGGTGGTATAACAACCTTGAGAAAGAGATAGATATCTGGGTCAAGGAAGGGATCATTCTTAAGCCGGAAGAAGATAAGATTAAAGAGAAATATGAAAAGGCTCTAGAAAAAATTGAAGCGTTGAATACAAACGTTTTGTCTCCAGGTTCCGGGAGTAGTAATATAGTAGTAGAAGTGGCTATTGATTCTAAAGGAGAGGCTCATCCGGTTAAGCTATTCTTAGATGGCAAAGTATATCAGTGAAATACCTGATTACCTGAACCCCTACCAAAGTTTTTTCATCTCAATTGTTTTTAAATTTCAGTATCAGTCTTTACCCCGAGTGTAAAGTATTTGGAAAGGCTAGCTATATGAGTTATAATGAGTATAAGTCAGGATAGGAGGTGGATATGCAGTTAGAAGAATTAGCCGGTAAATTGATTCTTATTAAGTTCTCCGATGAAATCAGGCAGGATTTGTCACTCTTCCAGATCTATAAGGATGAAGTGTGGGCTGTTGTCACCGGTGTCGATGATATAGGTGTCTGGATTGAGAATCCCGCGTATGAGCTGGGTGTTTGGTGGGATGATAAAGGAGAGCTTATCCCTCCCAACAAACAGGTAAAAGAAAAGGTAAAAACGAATATACTTATCCCCTGGAGGTATCTTAAAGGATTGATGAGTGTAAGCGATGAGCGTTTCCAGAAATTAAAAAGCGAAAGGATGCCGGGTTTCCAGTCGTATAAATAAGTGAATCGGATGCTTATTTTAAATATAGTCTCAGTTATTCTGGAAATAGCAATTGTTTTTATCGGTCTGGCCGTATATTTAAACAAGAATAAGAGATACGGTTTATGTATCAGTTTCACTTTTGCAGTCTATGCATTTTATGACTTATCCCGTTTTTTCAGCTGGGATATAAATAAAGGCTTGCTAAGCGTTATTTTCTTCCTCGCAAGCCTGTCGGTATTTTGGGCGATGTTAAAGATTTATAGATATTGATAATTATGCCAGGCAGAATAAAATTTACCACACTCTTTATTATATTTATTGCAGCACTTATAATTGTGTATTTAATAAAAATACACGCAGAAAGGATGATCCTATCCCAGATAATCTCAAGGCTGACTGCCGAGTCCCGGATTGCACAGGTTATCGTCACCCGGGTTGAGAAAGACCCTGCCACCAATAAGGAACTTACAACTATCAAATTTCTTGAGTACGATACCGATAATTCTGCGCTAAAACCCAGATATTTTACCTTCCCCGGCAATATAATCCATTTCCAGGCGTTAGTGATCCGCTTTGATGATAAATTCGTCATGAAAGGAAACCGGCTCAAAGGTAAAAGCGCATATATATTTATGAAAACATTTGTTATTAATGGCAAAGAAGCCCAGGTATACGAAATTAATAAAGTTGACAATATCCCGTCAGGCTATGAAATAAAGGGCAGGGCAAGCAATTTCCAAAAGAAGATCTGGAAAGAATTCTGGGATTATGCTTTAGATAATGATAAGGCGAAGTTGTTGGGGATTAAGAACGCGCAGATAGAGGCTCCTGCCAGTAAGTTTGTCCCGGGTATACTTTATACGGTTAAAATCGAACATGACGGGGGTATCCGAATTGATACGCAGCCATTGCCTAAAGTCCTGGATGGAGAGATAAACACGAGGAATAAATGATAGGGGGATAAATGAAAAAGATCATTATCATAGTAGGTATTATACTTTTAATTACCTTGACTCTGATGGTGCTTAGGGACCAGATTATCAGGACTACCATAACAGTTGCCGCATCAAGCATCCTTGGTGCCCCGGTGAGAGTAGAAGGTTTTTCTATGGGTATATTTAAACAGTCAATGATGATCAGCGGCCTGACTGTTTATAATCCTAAAGGTTTCCCTAAGGGGATAATAATAGAATTAACGAAGATCAGAGTAGAATATGACCTGGCTGCTTTATTGAAAAAAGAGATACACCTTCCTAATGCTGAAATCGTGGTTAAAGAAGTCGGCCTGATAAAGAACAGGGAAGGGAAGCTTAATGCCGATGCTTTAAAGGTTTCGCAAAATCATGCGCCAAAAGAACCAAAAGCAAAATCAAAACCCGCAGATTTGCCTTTGCGCATAGACCACCTTAAGCTTAATATAGGAAGGCTGGTTATGAAAGATTACTCTGTGGGGGATGAGCCGACTGTAAATGTATATGAGATTAATATAAATAAGGACTATAAGAATATAACCAGCGCAAAGCAGCTGGCAATCCTTATATTATCCGAACCGATGAAATCAGCCGGGATTAAGGGCGCGGCTATCTATGGGGTCGCTATGGTAGCGGGGGTAGCAGTATTGCCGGTTGCGGTTGCGGCAACGTTTGTAGGTAAAGACAGTGCCCAGGCAGAACTTGATGTCAGTTATGATGAGCTTTGCAAGGCAACGGAACATGTTTTGAATTCTGCGGGAAGGTTGACCAGGATGAATGAACGAAACGGCTGTATCGGCGGAGATGTAAGAGGGGCAAGTATCGGAGTAAAGCTTGAAAAGATATCGGAACGCAAAACTCGTATTACGGTTTCCGCCAGGAAGTTTATGCTGCCAAGGCCGGAAATAGCTTCAGGGATCATATATAAGATAAAAGAAGAGTTAATAAAAAAATAAACCCTGCCTTATCAGGTTTTTAAAGCGGCATAACGTTTATTTTATCTAATATTATTTAACCACATATCTTATAGTCTTTAATAAAAGGCGGTGGGGATGAGCGGAACAAAAAGAATGGTTTTATTATTACAGTGCGGTGACCAGAAGGGAATAGTGGCTAAAGTTTCAGATTTTATCTTCAGGAATGACGGCAATATAATAACCGCTAATCAGCATACTACCGATCCTGCCAAAGGTCATTTTTCAATGCGCGTAGAGTTTGAGATCGACTCAGCAAATAAAGATATCCTGGAATTTAAAAATGAATTCAGCCGGATTGCGGATAGTTTCGGCGCCAAATGGCAGATGCACGATAAGAGCCGGATACTGAATATGGGTATATTAGTATCTAAACCCGACCATTGCCTCGTTGATTTATTGTATCTTGTTAAATCAGGTGAGTTGCCTGTAAATATACCGTTTGTCATCAGTAACTATGAAAACCACAGGAGCTTAGCAGAGCAGTACCATATACCTTTTTATTATGTTGCGGCAAACAAAAGCAATAGGCAGGAGGATAAGATCCTTGCCCTTGCTAATAACTCGGATTTCCTGGTTTTGGCCAGGTACATGCTGGTATTATCAAAGAATTTCTTATCCAGTTATGCAAAGGATATAATAAATATCCACCACGGTTTTCTTCCTTCATTTAAGGGAGCTAATCCTTACCGCCAGGCCCTTGATAGGGGGGTCAAGGTTATCGGCGCAACGGCCCATTTTGTTAATGAGGACCTTGATGACGGACCGATAATAAGCCAATCCGTAGAATACATTTCACATAATGATGATTTAACCAGCCTTATCAGAAAAGGCAAGAACCTGGAGAAAAGGGCTTTATCATCAGCGATAAGCAGCTATATAGATTACCGGATAATCAGGCTTGGGAATAAAACAATTGTTTTCTAAATTTTCTTGCTTTAAGAATACAGTGAATGTAAAATGTAACCTAATAGAATTAACTTTTAAGATTACGCAGCCAGATTAACAACATCCAAAGGGGCGTTATATGTTAAAAAAAGCCAATCCTGAAAAAACAAAGGCCTGGGCCGGCCTTGTCCGGCACCGTAAAAAGATGCAGAAGGTGCATATGCGCCAGCTTTTCCGCGATGATGAGGATAGGGCTTCGAAGTTCTCTCTTAATTTTAAGGATATTTTATTTGACTATTCCAAGAATATAATTAATGAAGAGACAATTAAGCTTTTTGTAGGCTTGGCAGAAGCGGCCGGGCTTAAAGACGCCATAGAAAGCATGTTTAACGGCGCAAAGATAAACGAAACCGAAAACCGCGCAGTGCTTCACACAGCTTTAAGGAACCGCTCAGGAAAACCCGTTTATGTCGATGGCAAAAATGTCATGAATGATATCAATGCCGTTTTATCCCGGATGGAAAAATTTTCCGATAGCATTATTTCGGGCAGCTGGAAAGGGTATTCAGGAAAGCCAATAAGGAACATAGTCAATATCGGTATAGGAGGTTCTGATCTGGGCCCGGCTATGGCGGTAGAGGCATTAAAATATTATAAAAAGCCGAATATCGACATTCATTTTGTTTCAAATGTAGACGCAACCCATATAGCGGAAACTTTAAAAAGGCTGGATCCAGAGGATACACTGTTTATGGTCGCCTCAAAGACTTTTACTACGCAGGAGACAATGGCCAATGCTTATAGTGCCAGGGATTGGTTCTTAAAAGCAGCAAAGGATAACGCGCATATAAGTAAGCATTTTGTGGCAATATCGACGAATGAGCAGAGAGTAATGGAATTCGGGATTAATAAGGAGAATATGTTTGTTTTCTGGGATTGGGTTGGGGGCAGGTATTCGTTATGGTCAGCCATAGGCCTTTCTATTGCATGCGCGGTGGGTTTTGAAAATTTTATCCAGCTTCTTGAAGGCGCGCATGAAATGGATGAGCATTTCAGGAATACTCAGCTGGATAAGAATATACCTTTTATAATGGCTGCCTTAGGGGTTTGGTATAATAATTTTTTTGGCGCGCAGACTTACGCTATCCTGCCTTATGACCAGTACCTGCACAGATTTCCGGCATATCTACAGCAGGCAGATATGGAGAGTAACGGCAAGAATATATCCAGGGGCGGTGAACCTGTGAAATATCAGACCGGGCCTGTGATATGGGGCGAACCGGGCACAAATGGGCAGCATGCTTTTTATCAGCTTATACACCAGGGGACAAAACTCATACCTTGCGATTTTATAGCGCCTATTAAAACGCATAATAGAATAGGTGACCATCACAGAATACTGCTTGCAAATCTTTTTGCGCAGGCTCAAGCTTTGATGAAAGGCAAGAACAGGGAAGAAGCATTAAACGAGTTAAAGGCAAGCGGAAAGACACCGCAAGAGATAAAAAAGCTTTTGCCATTTAAAATATTCAACGGCAACAGGCCGAGTAACACGATTTTATTGAAAGAGTTGACTCCGCGGTCATTAGGATCTTTGATAGCCATGTATGAACATAAGATCTTTGTGCAGGGGATTATTTG
The DNA here is from genome assembly GCA_003598025.1 of Candidatus Omnitrophota bacterium. Taxonomy (NCBI): domain Bacteria; kingdom Pseudomonadati; phylum Candidatus Omnitrophota; species Candidatus Omnitrophota bacterium. The sequence goes on along the minus strand of QZKH01000003.1, from coordinate 489,568 downwards.
GAATATTTTTAGTTTTGACCAGTGGGGGGTGGAATTAGGCAAGCAGCTGGCATCCGGAATATTGCCGCAGCTCGGCTCAAAGAGTAAAACAGATTCATATGATTCTTCAACTAATGCGTTGATAAATTATTTTAATATGTATTCATCGTAATATTATATGCGATTAAAAAAGACCAAAAATAAAAGTATATTGATATACGGGAGGTTAGAATGTTTGCTCTGATTGGCCTTCTTATAATTATAACACTGTCTTTGATCGGCGTTAGAATTGGAGCGATTGCACTTGAGCTCACTTGGCTATCCCCTGAAATAGCATCCTTTCAGGCGCAATCTGCTTTTTCAGGTGCCGGTTTTACTACTTCAGAGTCAGAGGCTATAGTCGCCCATCCAGTGCGGCGCAGGATAATACGCTTGCTTATACTTTTTGGCAGTGCGGGTATCACAACGTCAATGGCTACGCTAGTCCTTACTTTTATGGACAAAAATGGCACGGATTTTGCCATAAAAGGCATTATTCTTTTATTGGGGCTATTACTTATATTTTTATTTGCGCGGTCAAGGCACATATATGTCTTAATGAGAAAGGTTATAAGTAAGGCTCTTAAGAAATGGACAACAATGCGTATCTTTGATTATGAACAGCTCTTAGGACTTAGTGAAGGTTATTGCATATCTAGGGTCATTGTGAGAAAAAATAGCTGGGCCGTTGATAAAAAACTCAACGAATTGCACCTTGAACAGCTTGGGGTGCTCGTTTTAGGTATTTACCGCAAAATTGGCAGAAGAGAGAAATTCATCGGAGGACTGACCGGAGAAACAGTTATTAATTCCGGAGATATCCTTATCTGTTATTCTCAACAGGATGCCAGCCCAATTCTAAGTAATGAGCATCACCCTGCTTAGTCAGATTCTATTATTTTAACTGAATGCCCGCAAGGCCGGAGGCATTCATAATTTTATTTAAAGAAAGGAAGACATGGGGCCTTTATCAGAGTTTTTATCTTTGGTTAATGTAGATAACTTCGAAGATGTTTACAGTAAAGATATAACCGATGACGTTTATTTCGGCATGCCGCTTGAGAGCATAATCGAATGCGAAAAGAGGCTGCGTTCACAGGATTCACGCTGCATAGCTTATTTTTCAATGGAATACGGCCTTGCATCCAGTTTTTACAACCGGTTTTCGATTAACAGGCCGATAGACATTAAAAATAAAAGCCAGGAGAATGAAGTTTTCTCTAATTTCCGCCTGGGAGATTATTTTTTTACTCTTAAGGTCGGCGATATCATAGATATGCCTATATATAGCGGAGGTTTAGGGGTGCTTGCTGGCGATACTATAAAAACGATGGCTGATTATAAGCTGCCTGTTGCCGGCATCGGCATGCTCTGGAACTCCGGGTATTTTAAACAGAGATTCTGGTTTAAATACGGCCAGGTACCGGAGGAGATGCATTGGGACCATGCTACTTATCCCGGGCTTATTCCTTTAAAAGACAGGGTAAAGATTTCCCTAAAAGACGAAGATATATATTTGCGGCTTTGGAAATATTATGTTTACAGTTATAAGCATGATTACGCGATACCCCTGATATTATTGGATTCAAATCTAAGCGAGAATAGCGAAAAAGACAGACACCTTACTGACCAGCTTTACCGCAGCGATAATGTATGGATTAAAATAATGCAGAGAGTCATATTGGGCATGGGCGGTGTTTCTGCGTTGCGTGAATTAAAATATAATATAGATATCTATCATCTTAACGAAGGCCATGCGATTTTTTCTTTTATTGAAAAGGCCAGAGGCCTGCCGAAAGAACAGGTTCAGGATATAAGGAAGAATTTTGTTTATACATGCCATACGCCGGTCGAGGCCGGGCATGACAGGTTCAGCCACAATGACTTAAGCAATGTATTGAATCCGAAAGACCTTGAACTGACAGAAGAATTCGGCTTAGAATCAAAAAATGTCATTAATCTTACCTTGTTATCAATGAACGCTTCTTCAGCCATAAATGCCGTATCTTTAAACCACCAGAAGGTAATGCATATCCAATTTCCTAAATATAAAGATAGGATTGACTATGTTACTAACGGTGTGCATTCACATACATGGATTTCTAGCCGTTTCAAAGAACTTTATGAGAAATATAGGCCCGTCCTTGGGGATATAGAAGCTGACCCTATGAGCTTAAGTAAGGTTAACCGGTTAAGGGATGATAATGAGTTTCGCGCCAGTATTTGGAACGCGCATCAGAATAATAAGATAGAATTATCGAACAAGCTAAGCAAATGGAAGCTGGATAAGGACATATTTACATTATGCTGGTCAAGAAGAATGGCAGGGTATAAGCGTCCCAGCCTGATACTGGAAGATGTTAACAGGCTCATAGAGATATCAGAGAGAGTGGGGCCCATACAGATAATTTTCGCAGGCAAGGCTCATCCGAATGACGACCTTGGATTCACCCATATTAATACGATGCTTGATAAGATTGACCGGCTTACGGGTTCATTCGGCAGTTTAAAAATTATCATGCTTGAAAATTATGAGATAGCCCTTGCGCATATGCTTACTTCAAGCGTTGATGTATGGTTAAATAATCCTTTGCCCCCGTTTGAGGCCTCCGGGACAAGCGGTATGAAAGCGATTCTAAACGCCGTGCTCCAGATCAGCACCCTTGACGGCTGGATAGTCGAAGCTAAAGACAGCAATATAGGTAGAATATTTGGATACTGTAATAAGGAAGGTGAGATCGGTAATGAGAGCGAGCTCCATCTTGAACAGGATTCCAAGGAGTTACATAAGGCCCTGGAAGATATGGCACGTTTATATTATGAGACCAATAAAGGGACGAGTGTGAATATAGATTCCGAATGGATAGATATTATGATTAATTGTGTGGCTACCGGCGGGTATTTTAATACTTACCGCATGCTTGACCAGTATAAAGAGAAGATTTGGAAAATAAAATGATTGTCCTCTAGCTGTAATAATTATGCACATTCCGGATGGATTCTTAACTTTTAATGTTTGGGGGGCGGCGTGGCTGGTTTCTGCCGGCGGGATTAGCTATTGCCTGAGAAAAACATCCCAGGTTTTAAAAGACAGGATGGTCCCTCTTATGGGGGTCATCAGTGCTTTTGTTTTTGCCGCGCAGATGGTTAATTTTCCTGTTGTAGGCGGGACCTCGGGGCATTTGCTGGGAGGTATACTTGCGGCTATTTTAGTCGGGCCTTATGTAGCTGCCGTGGTCATAAGCGTTGTTTTATTGGTGCAATGCATAATATTCCAGGATGGGGGCCTGACTGCTCTGGGAGCCAATATATTTAATATGTCTATTGTCGGCACCATGGGCGGATATTTGGTATATTTAGGAGTACGAAAAATATCCGGTAAACATGGGCCGATCATGCCGGCAACTGCGATAGCTTCCTGGTTTTCAGTCGTCCTGGCTTCTCTTTTTTGCTCTTTTGAGCTTGTCCTGTCAGAAATTTCTCCTTTAAATGTTGTTTTACCGGCGATGCTCAGCATACATATGCTTATCGGTATTGGCGAAGCGATGATAACATGTTTTGTGGTCGGTTTTGTTATTAAAGTAAGGCCGGATTTAATTTACGGCAAATAATAAAATAATAAGATGGGGAAAAAGGATATATTGATCTCTCTTTTAATTGCAGTTATCACAGCAGGCGCTATAGCTCTTTTTGCATCTTCCAGCCCTGATGGGCTTGAAAGGGTGGCTATTGACCGGGGATTCATTGAAAAAGGCGAAGCCAGGCAGGTAGTTTCTTCTCCAATGCCTGATTATACATTGCCGCATATTGAAAATGAAAAATTTTCTGCTTCTCTTGCCGGTATCCTTGGCACTTTGGTTGTATTCGGCCTTGGTTACGGATTAGGGTTATTATTGAAACGCAGGGGTAAGAATGGAACATTCCTACATAGATGAATTCGCAGGTTCCCGGGACAGCTTTTTACATCGCCTCGACCCGCGCACAAAGATAATCACATTATTTACTCTATTGCTTTTTATTATACTCAGCCCGGCAAATGCTTATAAAAATTTCTTTCTTTATGCTGCCGTAATATTTATTCAGATACTGCTCTGCAGGATCCCTTTATTAAAAGTAATAAAAAGGTCGCTTGTAGTCATTCCCTTTGTTTTAGTCGCGGCAATATTTATTCCTTTTATAAAAGAGGGAGAGGTAATCGGCAGTTATTCGCTGGGTTATTTTAATGCGGAGCTCACCCGTCAGGGTTTGTTGATTTTCTGGAATATAAGCATAAAGGCGTATTTATCTACATTATGCCTGATTTTGCTGATCGCTACGACGAGGTTCACCGAGTTGTTAAAAGGCCTTGAAAAGATGAAATTTCCCAGGGTGATAATATTGATACTTTCGTTCATGTACCGTTATATATTTGTGATCTATGATGAGCTGCTAAAGATAGTAAGGTCCAAGGAGGCTCGCTCGGTAACGGGTTTCAGGTTGTCGGATATTAAAATTTTTTCTAATATAATCGGCGTTTTGTTTATTAAGTCTTATGAACGGGCAGAGGCTGTTTATCTGGCGATGCTTTCAAGAGGTTTTGAGGGCCAAGTTAATATTTTTACGGAGCTGAAATTCAGGGGCAGGGATATATTTTTCATGGCTATATTAATTATAACATTCATAATTATAAAATTTATCAGGTGACAGATGCCTTCTAAAGCAATTGAAATCAAAGATTTAAGTTTTAAATATCCCGATGGGCACCAGGCGCTAAGGGGCATAAATCTGGATATTTTTGAAGGAGAAACATTGGGTATCATCGGGCCGAATGGCGCCGGTAAATCTACGCTTCTCCTGCATTTTAACGGGATAATCAGAGGAAAGGGGCATATGAGAATCAATGGCTTGGCTATGGATGACCTTAATCTCAGAGAAATAAGGAAAACCGTTGGTTTTGTTTTCCAGGATCCGGATAGCCAGCTGTTTATGCCGACGGTGTATGAGGATGTGGCCTTCGGGCCTTTAAATATGGGTATGAAAAAGGAAGATGTAAGGGATACAGTTGATTCAGCCTTGAGCAAAGTAGATATGAAGGATGCTCTCCAAAGGGTCTCGCACCACTTAAGCTATGGAGAGAAGAAAAGGATTTCAATCGCAACAGTTCTTTCCATGTCCCCAAAAATACTTGTTTTAGATGAGCCATCCAGTAACCTGGACCCCAAGCACAGAAGGGACCTTATGAATATGCTTAAGAATTTTGCTCTCACTAAGATAATCGCAACTCATGACCTAGACCTGGTCCTTGAGGTCTGCAGCCGGGTAGCTTTAATAGATAAGGGGCAGATCATTAAGGTGGGTCAGGTATTGGAGATATTGAGGGATGAAAAATTGTTGCTTGCGCATAATCTTGAATTGCCGTTATTGCTGGCATGCGCTAAAGACCCCAAGAGGTTTATTAAAGAATGAGATATAATCCGGATAAGAGATACATGAGAATCGCAATCGCCGAAGCAAAAAAGAATTTGAAGAGTTTAAACGGCGGGCCTTTCGGAGCCTGTATAGTGAAAGGCAAAATGGTCCTGGCAGCAGCTAATAATACTGTTTTAAAGAATGATGCCACTTGCCATGCCGAGATAAACGCAATTAGAGAGGCTTCGTCTAAAATAGGCAGCTATGATTTAAAAGGTTGCGTAATTTATTCTACTACCGAGCCTTGTCCGATGTGTTTTAGCGCAATACACTGGGCCAGGATAAACAAAATAGTTTTTGGGACCGGTATTAAAGACGCAATTAAAGTGGGATTTAACGAATTAAAAATCAGCAGCCTATCGATGAAGCGGTTGGGTTCAAGCAAGATAGATATCGTAAGTAGTTTCTTGTATGAAGAGTGCCTTGAGCTTTTTAAAGAATGGGTTATATTGCCCGGGAGCAGGATTTATTAGGATGAAGAAAAGCTATTTAAAAAAAGATTTAGGGCTTCTTGATGTTTTTTGTGTTGCTACCGGAGCAATGATAAGCTCGGGATTGTTTATATTACCCGGTTTGGCATTTGATAAAGCCGGTCCAGCAGTTATCCTGTCCTATATTATTGCTGGTATTTTTTGTTTGCCTGCGCTTTTCAGCATGGCGGAACTTACTACCGCCATGCCAAAGGCGGGAGGGGATTATTTTTATATCATGAGAGGATTTGGCCCGCTCTTAGGCACGATAGCAGGTTTTAGCACTTGGTTTTCTTTAAGCCTTAAAGGAGCCTTTGCCTTAATCGGTATGGGAGCTTATCTGGTTCTGCTGACAAGTCTTTCTGTTACCAACATAGCTTTGGTTTGTTGCGCATTTTTTGTTTTTGTAAATCTTATCGGGATTAAAGAAGCCGGACGGACCCAGGTAATACTAGTTACCGGATTACTGATTTCTCTTGTAACTTTTTCCGTATGGGGTTTAACGCGGGTAAGCCTTCTAAATTTTACGCCATTTATGGATAAAGGTTTAGGTGCGGTTATCAAAACCGCAAGTTTTGTTTTTATTTCTTACGGAGGCTTAACTAAGGTCGCAGCTTTGGCTGAAGAGACTCGAAACCCGAGCCGTAATCTTCCATTAGGGATGTTGCTTTCTTTGGCAGTCACCTCATTAATTTATTCTTCGGTTATTTTTGTTACTGTAGGCGTGATGGATGCCGATGTTTTAAGAGGGACATTGATCCCGATCTCTGAGGCAGCAGGTGTTTTCGGCGGGAACGTACTTAAAATTATAATAAGCATCGGGGCTTTTCTGGCTTTTATTTCTACTGCCAATTCCGGGATAATGACTGCTTCCAGATACCCATTGAGCATGAGCAGGGACAGGCTGCTACCGAATGTTTTTCAGAGGATGAGCAGGTTTAAGACGCCTTACATATCGGTAGTATTTACCGGGATATTTATGGTCGGGGTAATATTATTTCTTAAACTCGATTTTCTAGTAAAGGTAGCCTCAAGCATACTGATCTTGCTTTATGTCTTCGCTAACCTTACTTTGATATTGTTCAGAGAGAGCAAAATATTGAGCTATAGGCCAAAATTCATAACCCCATTTTATCCTTATCTTCAGATTGCCGGGATACTTTCGGGGTTGTTCCTTCTTGTGGAAATGGGCAGGCCTATAATCTTATTTACAGTAGTTTTTCTGCTCGGCGGTTATGCCTGGTATAGGTTATATGTTTATAAAAAAGTCAGTAAGGATTCAGCCTTGATTTATATGCTGGAGAGGATGGTGGCAAAAGATAAGGTCTTGTCTTCGGATAACCTGCTTATTGAACTTAAGGATATCGTAGTCCAGAGGGATGAAATAGTTGAAGATAAATTTCATAAGTTGGTTGATCAGTCGGATGTCTTAGATTTTGATAAGCCAATTGAAATGAATGATTTTTTTGCAGAGGTTTCAAAGAAGCTTAGCGGTGAGTTGGGGGTGCCTGAAAGAGAGCTTTATGAGAAATTTATTCAGAGAGAAAATGAGACAAGCACTGTTTTAAGAAAAGGCTTAGCTATACCGCACGTAATAATCGAAGGAAAGAATATTTTTAAGATAGTACTGGCACGTTCCAGAGCGGGAGTGATTTTCCCGATGGATAACCTGGTACATATAGTATTTGTATTAGTTGGTTCTGCTGATGAGCGGAATCTTCATTTGAAATCTCTGGCGGCTATCGCGCAGATTACACAGAATATAGATTTCGATAAGAAGTGGCTGGAAGCCCCCAACAAGGAAGACCTCAAGAATGTTGTTTTGCTTTCAGAGCGCAGGAGAGAGAAGCCTTAGCTATATGAGAAATATATATATGGGAAAGCTGCTTATTTGCTTATTGTTGGCTATTATCTTTTTGTTTAATGGCACTGAAGCGCAGGAAGGAGCTTCTGATATGAAAATAACCAGCCCTGATTTTGTAAATAACGGTAAGATACCTGTAAAATTCACCTGTCAAGGAGAGGACGTTAACCCGGCATTGATGATCGATGCTTTGCCTGGCGGAACAAAAAGTTTAGCTTTGATAGTTGATGACCCCGACGCGCCATCCGGAGAATGGGTGCATTGGGTTTTGTATGATGTGCCGCCAAGAGAAAGCATAGAGGAAAATAGTTCTCCGGGCAGGCAGGGGCCGAATGATTCCGGTGAGCTTCGATATAATGGCCCGTGCCCTCCAAGCGGTGCGCACAGGTATTTTTTTAAGCTTTTTGCTTTAGATAAGGTTATAGGCGTTGATAACCTTGATAAAAAAAGTTTGGAAAGAGAAATGAAAGGGCATATACTTGCGCAGGCAGTGCTTGTCGGTATTTACCAGAGGAAGTAAACTATAAGAAATGAAAAGTATCGTATTTTTCAGCCGTACAGGATGTTTTCTACCGTTTCTTATATTTTTTAATTTTCTTTTCGGGTGGATATTCCTTGGTTTCTTTTATTGGCTGGCGGCAGAGTTAATATTAGTAACGTTGTTTATTCTTAATTCAGTATTGCTTGCTAAGAAATTTGTTTCTTCATCAGGCTATGGCGCTGCCGGGAGTAAGAGTAAGGACATTATTGATATTGAGGCAGAAGTGGTTCATGACAAAGATAAGCTAAAATAGTTGACTTTACCGGATTTTGTGTTACTATAACGCACTTAAGTACCAAAACAACCCCCAAACAATATAAATCACATTAAGGAGGAGTTAGATGGCAGGATTTAATTTGTTAATATTGGCGCCTGTAGGCTCTATTGTGGCTCTTATGTTTGCCGCATATCTGGCTTTTTCTATTCTTCGTAAGGACCAGGGTAATGATACGATGAAAGAGATTGCCCGCGCAGTAAGGGTCGGAGCAGATGCTTACTTAAAAAGGCAATATATCGGAGTTGCCGCATATTTTATCGTCGTATTCTTCATATTGCTCTTTTTGGCTTCTAAGAATCAATTGGTAATCTTTGTCCCTTTTGCGTTTTTAACCGGAGGTTTATTCTCAGGGTTATCCGGGTTTTTCGGGATGAAGATAGCGACTCAGGCTTCCAACCGTACTACAGCCGCAGCCATGAAAAGCTTGAATTCCGGTTTACGTGTTGCTTTTTCAAGCGGGACGGTCATGGGAATGGTAGTAGTCGGTCTAGGTTTATTAGATTTAAGTATCTGGTATTATTTCCTTGATTGGTATTATTCAGGGCATGCGCTTCCGGCAAACATGGATAAGATAACTGCTATAACTTCAACAATGCTTTGTTTCGGTATGGGCGCAAGTTCTCAGGCTTTGTTTGCCAGGGTAGGAGGAGGTATATTTACTAAGGCAGCCGATGTCGGAGCAGACCTGGTAGGTAAAGTCGAAGCAGGCATACCTGAGGATGACCCGCGTAATCCTGCGGTAATCGCAGATAATGTCGGTGATAACGTAGGCGATGTGGCAGGAATGGGAGCAGATTTGTATGAGTCATATGTAGGCTCGATTGTTGCAACCTCTTCTTTGGGTGTTGCGGCTGGTTTGGGTATTGCCGGAGTTACTGTGCCTATGGTTATGGCTGCTGTCGGAGTCATTTGTTCTATTATAGGTACTTTTTTTGTAAGAAGCAGCGAAGAAGCAAAACAAAACGTTTTACTTGCTGCTTTAAGGAAAGGCGTATTTGCCAGCGCATTTTTAGTTGCGATAATATCCTATTTCCTTGTGAAAAGTACACTTGGCGCAGAGTTTATGGGTGTTTACTGGGCAGTAATATCGGGGCTGGTTGCCGGAGTGTTGATTGGATTAGCTACCGAGTATTATACATCGAATAGTTTTAAGCCTACGCGCTCAATTGCAGATGCAGCCTTAACCGGGCCTGCGACCGTTATTATAGGAGGTTTAGCTGTAGGTATGATGTCAACCGCAATACCGGTGATCGTTGTTGGCGCAGCTATACTTGCAAGTTTCTTTTTATCTGGAGGCGCAACAAATTTCAATGCCGGGCTTTACGGCGTAGGTATATCCGCTGTAGGCATGCTTTCAACTTTAGGCATTACTTTGGCGACCGATGCATACGGCCCTGTTGCAGATAATGCCGGCGGTAATGCCGAGATGTCGCACCTTCCTCCGGAAGTAAGGAAGAGGACCGATGCGCTTGATCAACTTGGCAATACTACTGCAGCTACTGGAAAAGGTTTTGCTATAGGTTCGGCAGCGCTGACCGCGCTTGCTTTGATTGCCGCATACCGTGAGCAGATAATGCTTTTTGGCAAAGAACTCAATTTGAGCTTAATGAACCCTGCAGTTTTGGTGGGTTTGTTTATCGGCGGAATGCTGCCATTTTTGTTCTGCGCTATGACCATGCGCGCAGTAGGTCGTGCAGCAGGTAAGATTGTAGTTGAAGTAAGAAGGCAGTTTAAGGAGATCAAAGGTATCATGGAAGGTACGGCAAAGCCTGATTACGCACGCTGTGTAACCATTGCCACTTCAGCAGCGCAGAAGGAAATGATAGCACCTTCTTTATTGGCAATAGCCGCGCCAATAGTCGTAGGTTTACTTATCGGCATAGAAGCTGAAGCAGGGTTGTTGACTGGTGCGTTAATTTCCGGGTTTGTGCTTGCAGTCATGATGGCAAATTCAGGCGGAGCATGGGATAATGCCAAGAAATACATAGAAGAAGGGCATCACGGTGGAAAAGGTTCATTTGCCCATAAAGCAGGGGTAGTAGGCGATACGGTGGGCGATCCTTTCAAAGACACCTCCGGCCCAAGCTTAAACATTCTGATTAAGCTTATGTCAATGGTATCAATCGTTTTTGCGTCATTTGTAATGACAAACACCTTATTCAAATAATCCAGGTCCGTTTCTCCTGCTGACCACGGACCGTTTCTGTCACTGACCATAGAGCTGCCCCCAAAAGCGGGGGCAGCTCTTTTTTGTATGAGGGAATAGGGTTATTGTGTTTTTGGCTAGGTTGTAGTATAATTAACTACATGAACGATCTGGAGTTTGTCCAGAGATGTATAAATGATGAAAAACTTGCCTGGGTTCAGTTCATAGAGAAATATTCCCGCTTTATCTATAGTTACATCCACGGTGTTCTAAGTATCAAAAACTACCATCCAAATAGAGATATTTCCGGAGATATTTTTCAGGAAATATTCATCTTCTTAAGAAAAGACAATTTTAAGAAATTAAAGAGCTTTAAAGCCAAAAACGGATGCTCATTATCCAGCTGGCTTAAACCTGTCGTGGCGAACTTTACAATCGATTATCTGAGAAGGCAGAAGGACTACATATCTATTGATGAGGAGGTTGATCCAGGGCTTAGTATAAAAGAAATAATCAGCGATAATAAGCCACTGGCAGATGACGAAGCCTTATTACAGGAAAAACTATCTACTTTAGAAGATTGTATTGAGCTGCTTGACTTGGATGACAAACTATTCATCGAGCTGAATATCAATAAGGGGTTGGCCTTAGATGAGGTGAGGCAGTTGCTTAGCATATCCCGCGGGGCAGTGGATATGAGAAAGTCAAGGATCGTGCAGAGGCTCAAAGAATGCTTTAAAACTAAAGGATTTGCGTTAGAAAGTTGAATTAATCTCGTCTAATAGAATGGGAAGGACTACGCATGCAGGCAAAAAATGAGCTTTTTATTAAGCATATATTCAGGAATTGGAAGAAGAAAATTAAGCTAGTCCAGGATAGCGCTCATCCTGATGAAGAATCTTTGGCCTGTTTTCTGGATAATAAGCTTAGCCATGATGATAAAGAGAAGTTAAAGGCGCATGTTTTAAATTGCAGTGATTGCCTGGAATTGCTGGTAACGTTGAACAAGCTCAGAAATCCAGAGGCTAAGGATGCCCCGGCAGCACTCCTGGAAGGAGTAAAAAGCATGGCCAGCGCAGGGCTGAAGGATTTAATGATGGATATAGCCTTGGCCTTTCGCGGCCAGATCATAGAGTTATTACATAGCTCTGGGGATATCCTTCTGGGACAGGAACTGGTCTCCGCGTCTGTATTAAGGAGCCGTAAGATAAATAACTTCAGGGACGAAATAATAATACTAAAAGATTTTGACAGGCTCAGGGTTGAGCTTAAAATCGATAATAAAAGGAACAATAAGTTTCAGGTCCAGGTAACCATGAAGGACAAGGATTCCCAAAAACTTGTTAAGGAGCTAAGAGTCACCCTTTTAAAAGATGACCTTACGCTTGAGTCTTATATCGGTAGCTCCGGGGTAGTTGTTTTTGAGGAGGTTATGTTAGGAAAATATAGGCTGGAGATCACTTCTGATGAAAAGGCAATGGCAACGATAGTTTTGGATATCAAACAATTTGTATAAATGGAAGATAGCTCAAGGGCATGGATATTGGAGCTTTTTAAAGACAGCTTACGCCTGAAGATGAGTTTGTTTAAGGCGGATGATTTTGCTCAGACAGTAAGGCATTATACACAGCTAAATTTTGACGAGAGGCAAATAACTGGTATTTGCCGCGATATCACTGATATTTTAAGCAGAAGGTATAAGGATAAATCCAACCCTTTATCCCTGGCAAATTCCCTGAAAAAGAGCGGGCAGCTATTATGGGACCACCTTTTTAGCAAGCCAGTGAAACAAAAACTTAAAAGCCTTGCCTCTAGTAACCTGGTTATAATGATGGATGAGGAACTAACAAATATTCCCTGGGAATTGTTGTATGATGGGCAGGATTTCCTGAGCTTAAAATTTGACCTGGGCAGGATAGTAAGGAGCAAGAATGAGCTTGGACTTAATCGCTACAGAAGTGTTTCGCAAAAACCCAAAATGCTTGTGCTGGCTAATCCCACGAATGATCTTGATTCGGCATATAGAGAGGGAATCTTCATTAAGAACCAATTTGACAAAAATAGAAGCAGGATCGGCGTTGATTTTAAATCAACTAATATTGATTCAATGTATGTTAAGAGAAACCTGCGTGATTACGATATAGTGCATTTCGCGGGGCATTGCGAATCAAAATCCAGCGATGTAAGTGATACAGGCTGGGTATTAAGCGATAATATATTTACTGCTGATGATATTATCGCCTTAAGTGAAAGTTCACCTTTGCCATCATTAGTTTTTTCAAATGCATGTCATTCAGCGCAAATGCAGAATGACCTTTCTGATATTGAATGCCAAGAACGGGCATACACATTAGGCTCGGCCTTTTTGTTTTCAGGGGTGAGGCATTATATCGGAGCGATAAGAAAGATTGAAGACAATGAAAGCTTAAGATTTGCCCGTGAATTTTACGGCGGGTTAACATCAGGAAACAGTTTAGGTAAAAGTTTACGTTTAGCAAGGATGAAATTAATAAAAGAATATGGCCTGGATAATATTTCTTGGGCTAGTTATGTGTTATATGGCGACCCAAGCTACAATTTTTTTGGGGCGCAAAATGCAGTTAGGTCCAGTACTCCGCAGATAGCTAACTTTAAGCGCAAAAAGGCAGTTTCTGCATTGGCTGTTACCGGCGCTTGCTGTTTAATTTTCGTCGGCGCAATCAGGATATTGCCAAGTATTAACCCTTCAACTTACGCTAAATACAGCAATTCCTCCAAATTGTACCTGTCTGGTAAGAACGAAAAGGTAATTGATATATGCGGTAAAATTGTAAGCAGCGATCCGGGTTTTCTGCCTGCATATCCGCTATTGGGAGATGCTTATCGCAGAATGGGGAAGAAAGACCTTGCCCTAAAATATTATTTTCAATATGCCATGCAAAGCGAAAAGAAAAATGATAATAACAGGCTTGCTTGCGCATATTCCGGCATAGGATGGATCTACCATATGCACGGCGATTATCCCAAGGCTTTAGAATTCTATAATAAGGCCCTGAGCCTTAGCAGGAAGAATAGCGATAAGCTTAACGAAGCCGATGTCCTGGGGAAGTTGGCTGTTTGGTATATGGATAAGGATGATAATGATAAGGCACTTGAATTATTAACAAAAAGTTCGGAGATAAACCGCCAGAGGATAAATATATACAGGCATAAATATAACCTTGCCTGTGATTATTTTAACCTCGGGCTATTATTCACCAATAAAGATGATTACGCAACTGCAAAGGAATTCTACGATAAAAGTTTTGTTTTATTCAAAGAATTGAAATTAAAACATGAATTAAGCGATTATTATTTTAATATAGGGGAAGTTTACAAATTCCAGAAAGAATACCTGAAAGCAATGGATTATTATCAGAAGGGTTTAGAGATAGATACAGAGCAGGGCCATAAACCTAATATAGCATGCGCCTATACTATGATCGGGGAATTGTATGTCGATATGGACAATTTATCAGAAGCGGAGAAGTATTTTAAATTAGCCATTTCCAGTTGCAAAGATATTGATGCTCAGCTTGAGCTTGCGGAAGCTTACCACGATTTGGGCCTGCTTTATAAACAGCAGGGGCGTAAAAACAAAGCCAGGGAGCATTTAAGGCTGGCCCAGGAAATATACAAGAAAGTAGATTTACCTTATTACGAAGAGATAAAAACCGAACTTCTTAGTTTATATCCAGGAGGATAAATATTATGGAAGCGGATAAGTTATATAAAGAGGTCTATGTCACTATGAATCCTTTTCATGTAGCGTTTATAAAATCGCTGTTAGAATCAGAAGGCATTGATTTTATAATTGAGGGAGAAAATTTCCTGCAGATACGTCCTTTAGCAGTCCCAGCCAGAATAAAGGTGGAATCCAGCCAGTTTGAGCAAGCCATTCAACTCTTAGAAGAGTTCAGGAATGACCATTCTGAGGGTGGCATAAAGTAGCGCCCCCGCCAATTTTCAACAAAAAATTTCGTTAGAATTCATGTACCTTTTGCGTCATCTAATCAGGAGGTGCAAGATGATGCAAAAAACTTTTGTTTTAGTTGCTTTGCTTCTCATAACTGCTTGCGGCAGTGTGGGAGCAGCAGAGCCAGCCTGGAAAGATATTTCTCAGGGAGAAACCGGGTATACTTGCGTGTTTACTGAGCCGGTACATCCGGATCTTATCCTGGCAGGCCGCAAGGGCTATATCTTAAGGTCGCAAGATGGGGGCTCAACCTGGGAAAAGGCTCTTATTCTCAGAGGCAGGGGTAAAAAAATAAACTCAATCAGCTCAGTGATAAATAATACTAAATTTTTTTTTGCAGCTACGGATAGCGGCTTGTTTTTTAGTCAAAGTAATGGTAATAAATGGTCGAGGATCTATAAAAACCGTGATTATCTTAAAGGGGATTGTACCGGTATAGGATCTTTAGGCGGCGTATTATATCTTGGCACTAGGTCAGGGCTGCTTATAAGTGATAATAAAGGCAATAGCTGGAGCAGCGAGATGGGAGAATTAGGTGAGCTGGAAATTGTCTCCGTCACCGCTAATTCGCAATACATCTTTGTTGCTACTAAAGGAAGTTTATTTAGAAAGAAGTTAGCGGATAATCTTTGGGTTAAGGTATTTTCTTTTGTGATATCTTCAGAGCATAAAGAAGATTCGGAGGATGAAGAGCAGGCAAAGGAAAGCGAAAATTATTTTTCTCCTGAGATACGTAATATTGCTTTTGGCTCGGGGCGTCTTGATAGAATATACATGGCTACCTCAAACGGGGTATATATCAGCGTAAACGAAGGGAGTGACTGGCAAAAAGTAAGCGATTTTGGATTGCTGAGCAGGAATATAAGTAAAATATTTATAAACCAGGATTTTGGTATTTATGTTTCTTCTGATTCCGGAATATTCGAATTAATTGGAGAAAGGTGGCAGGAGATTTCACTTAGGCTTATAGCCAAGAGTATTAAGGATTTAGCTGTCAGCAACAGCGGATTGATATACGCTGCTTGTGACAACGGGTTATTTAGAGCCGATTTAAAAGAGAAAACAGAAACCGGCGTTTATAATGCGCAGTTTCAGGAGTACCTAAAGAGCGAGCCAACGATTCAAGAGGCGCATAAGGCGGCGATTGTTTATGCGGAGGTTTCCAGCGAAAAGATATCAGAATGGAGGAAGAAAGCCGCCAAAAAAGCACTTTTACCGAAGCTTGATATAGGCATAGATAGAGATGCGACTGATCTTTGGCATTGGGAATCAGGTTCAACTACGAAGACAGATGATGATATACTCAGGAGGGGAAGGGATAGCATAAACTGGGACATCGGCCTAAGCTGGGATTTGAGCGATATAATATGGAATGACGTTCAAACCTCAATCGATGCCAGGTCGAGATTAATGGTAGAGCTCAGGGAAGACATTCTTGACCAGGTGACAAAGCTGTATTTTGAAAGGATAAGGACTAAAAAAGAGATCGACGAGTTGCAGATCACTGATAGGAAGAAGAGGTTTGATAAGGAGTTAAAGTTACAGGAATTAACAGCTTCTTTAGATGCCTTAACAGGGGGTTTATTTTCCAGAAGCATCCAGCCCTAGGTCCGTTTCTCTAGCTCCTCATAGAAGTGCCCCCCCATGGGGGCACTTCTATGGTCAGTGGGAGAAACGGACCTATCTATAAAAAACTTGCATTCAGGCTGCATTTATGATAAATTAATCACGCTCTCCAAATTATTAACCTAATAAAACAAACATAAATTATGGCGACTTTACATTTTACAGAAGCTACATTTAAAAAAGAGGTTTTAGAGTCGGATTTGCCCGTCCTTGTTGATTTCTGGGCGGAGTGGTGCGGGCCTTGTAAATTAGTCGGCCCGATAGTTGATGAACTGGCCAAAGAGTATAAAGGTAAGATGAAAATCGGTAAAGTTAACGTTGATGAGGCTTCCGGTATAGCCACGCATTACGGAATAATGTCTATACCCACCTTGGTTTTTCTCAAAGGCGGAAAGATCATAGACCAGGTAGTCGGCGCTTTAAATAAGACAGAGTTAAAAAAGAGGATCGAAGAGAATCTTTGATGAAGAAGGTATTTATTGCCGCGACTAAGCAGAATGACGGCAAGACGACCGTTTCATTAGGCTTAATCTCTAATTTTAGAGATAAGCTTAAAAGGGTAAGCTTTATCAAGCCCATCGGGCAAAGGTACCTTGAAGAAGAAGGCTTGAAGATCGACGAAGACTCTTTACTGGTAGAGGTAGTCTGCGGGATAAAAAGCGGGCTTAAGGATATGAGCCCTATCGCTGTTGAGAAGGGTTTCACCGAGAAGTATATAGCCAACCCAAACAGGAATTTAATCTCAAAACAGATCAAAGATGCATTCGGCCGCGTTTCCAGAAAGCAGAACCTGGTAATCGTTGAAGGCACCGGGCATGCCGGGGTAGGTTCTGTTTTTGACCATTCAAATGCACGGGTTGCCAGATTGCTGGGATGCAAGGTAATAATTGTTTCTTCCGGCGGTATCGGCAGGCCTATTGACGAGATACTTTTAAATAAGGCGCTCTTTGAAAAAGAAGGAGTCAAGGTTCTGGGTGTTATAATCAATAAAGTCATTCCGAGCAAAATAGATAAGATAAGCCGTCTGGTAAAGAAGGGTTTACAGCGCAGCGGAATAGACCTTTTAGGGGTGATACCTTATAACCCCATGTTATCCAGGCCTTCAATTGAGCAGATCCTTGAAGAAACTGATTTTGAATTACTCTGCGGCAAGGAGTATGCCGAAGTTGCTGTTTCTTCGGTCATCGTCGGGGCAATGGAGCCGCATGACGCAATCAAATACCTGGTTGATGACAGCCTATTGATCACTCCCGGTGACAGGGAAGACCTGATAATGACAGCACTCAGTTGTTTCCGCGGGCAAGAGACGAAGAGGCTAAAAGTCTGCGGTTTGGTATTATCGGGAGGGATATTGCCAGAGCAGCCGATTTTAAACCTGCTCCATAAAGCGCAAATAACTGTTTTATTAGCCAAATCCGATACTTACGATGTTGCAACAAAGATACATGATTTAACGGTAAAAATAAGGCCGCGCGATAAAGAGAAGATCGATGCGGTAGTCAGGCTTATTAAAGATAATGTTGATTTAAATAGAATTCTCAGGGGGATTTAAAATGGATACTATTTCTAAGATTCGCAGCAAAGCCGGCCAGAAATTAAAGACGATAGTCTTGCCGGAATACAATGATAAAAGGGTCGTTGAAGCGGTAAAGATAATTGAGAAAGAAAAAATAGCCAATGTCTTACTCCTTTCAAAAGATAAAATGGATTCATCTACCAGGGAAAAGTACATCCAGCAGTTTTATAATGATTATAAGTCTAAGGACCTTAAGCTTGATGACGTAAAGAAGCTTTTTGACGATACTCTTTATTATGCCGCGATGATGACCGCGGAAGGAAGGGTTGACGGGCTTGTCGCCGGGGCAAGCCACACCACACCCGATGTGGCAAGAGCGGCTATAAGATGTCTGGGAGTAAACGAGCGCATTACTATAGTTTCCAGCTGTTTTATTATGGCGGTTCCGGATTGCGTATATGGCGATAACGGGAATTTTATTTTTGCAGATTGCGGAATAGTACCTGAACCGAATTCTCGGCAATTAGCCTGTATTTGCCTGGCAGCTTCGGAACTGGCGCAGAAAGTGCTCGGGCTTACCCCACGGATCGCTTTGCTCAGCTATTCGACAAAAGGCTCGGCAAGGACAAAATCGATTGATAAGATAAGCGAAGCGCTTAGCAATCTTAAGCAGATGGCTCCAAATTTACTGGTTGACGGAGAATTACAGGTTGATGCGGCAATAGTGCCTGAGGTCGCAAAGATAAAATATCCGCAAAGCCCGCTTGGCGGCAGGGCAAATGTATTAATTTTTCCGAACCTGGAAGCCGGTAATATAAGTTATAAACTGGTGCAAAGGCTGGCTAAGGCCCGGGCGTTGGGCCCGTTGCTTTTAGGCTTGAATAAACCTGCCAGCGATTTATCACGCGGCTGTTCCGTTGAAGATGTTGTTGATTGCGTAGCCGTAACTGCTATAAGGGCACAGTAATTATGAAGATACTGGTTATTAATTCCGGAAGCTCCTCAATTAAATACAAGCTTTTCCACATGCCCAGCGAAGCCGTACTTTTTAAAGGCGGTATTGAGCATATAGGGGAGAAGGGTTCAAAAATCAAGGATCATTATGAAGGCTTAAAGCTCATATTGGCCAAGATAGACGGTGTGGATGTTGTCGGCCATCGCGTAGTACACGGAGCCCAGGTTTTTAACAAGCCTGTTTTGATCAGCGATAAAGTAACAAAAGAGATTAAGAAATGCGCCTCGATCGCCCCACTACATAACCCGGCAAATCTTTTGGGGATAATGTCCTGCAAGAAATTACTGCCCGGCATAAAGCAGGTAGCGGTATTTGATACGGCTTTTCACCAGACATTGCCGGATTATGCTTATACATACGGATTACCGCTTGAATATTACAGCAAATACGGTATCAGGAAATACGGTTTTCACGGCACAAGCCATGAATATGTCGCTCATGAGGCAGCCAGGCTCATGAAGAAACCAATAAATAAATCAAAAATAATAACATGCCACCTTGGCAACGGTTGCAGTATAACTGCAATAAAAAACGGCAGGTCCATTGATACGAGTATGGGTTTTACTCCGCTGGAAGGATTGCTTATGGGCACGCGCTGCGGGGATATTGACCCGGCCCTGGTGACATACATAATGAAATTAAAGAAAATATCTGCTGATGAAGCAGACAGCCTCCTTAATAAACGGAGCGGGCTTAAAGGCATCTCGGGTATCAGTAATGATATGCGTTTACTGGAAAAGAAGTCTAAGCAGGGAAATAAGCGGGCAAGGCTTGCGATAGATATCTTCGTCTACAGGATAAAGAAATATATAGGCGCATATATTGCGGCTATGGGCGGGTTGGATGCTTTAGTTTTTACCGCGGGAATAGGCGAAAACCAGAAAAGAATACGCCAATTAGTAACTAGCGGATTATTTAGTTTTATGAATAAGAAACCCAAGGTACTGGTGATACCTACAAACGAAGAGCTGCTGATTGCGCGTAAGGCTTACGGCCTTATCAGTAAATAGTATAAATCAAGGAGTATAAAATGTTACGCACGATGTTAAAATCTAAAATTCACAGGGTAAAAGTCACCGAGGCAAACCTTTATTATGAAGGCAGTATTACTATTGACGCTGACCTTATGAAGGCCGCAGATATAATCGAAGGAGAGAAAGTAGAGGTCCTAAGCCTTAATTCAGGGATGCGGCTTGAAACTTATGCTATCAAGGGTAAAGCAGGTTCCGGCACTATATGCCTAAACGGCCCTGCTGCCAGGGGTGCCTGTGTCGGTGATGAAGTGATCATACTTGCTTATACAATTATTGAAGACAGCAAGGCAAAAGAATTAAAAGCAAAGGTAGTAAAGGTGATTAATGGCAATAGAATTAAAAATTAGAACTTATCCTGACCCTGTTTTACGAAACAAGGCAAAGGCAGTCACTCAGGTCACTGAAGAGCACCGCCAGATATTGAGCTTAATGGCAAGGCTCATGTATTCTTCTTCGGGTATAGGTTTGGCTGCGCCACAGGTGGGCATCTCTAACGCCATGATAATAGTCGATATAGGTAGTGGTTTATATAAAGTGATAAACCCTAAAATCACCAAGAGGAGCGGTTCCCAGGCAATCGAGGAAGGCTGTTTGAGCGTGCCGGGCATATGCCTGAAGGTAAAGAGGGCAAACAATATCGTCGTTAACGGGCTTGACGAGAATGGCAAGCCGGTCGAAATCAGGGCCGAGGGTTTGCTTGCATGCGTCTTTCAGCATGAGATTGACCATCTTTTCGGTAAACTGATTGTTGATTATGCATCTATGATAGATAAGATAAAGATGGGGCACAGAGTTAAAGCCTTAAAAAGGAAATTTAAAGATGAAAGAATGTCCCAACCAGAAACAAAATCTTGCAAATTGCAATTGTAGCTATGCCTCTTGCTTAAGAAAAGGCTTATGCTGCGAATGTGTACTTTACCACAGGACGAGCGGCCAGATCCCTGCATGCTTTTTCCCTTCGGATATAGAGAAGACTTATGATCGTTCGATTAGTAATTTCCTGAAGATAAATAAAAAATCATGAATAGATTGCCGGTTGGGTTCAGGCAGGAGCTTCCGGATAGCACAGTCTTTGATACCATAAAGCTTATCAATGAATCATCCCTGAATACTGTCTGCCAGCAGGCAAAGTGCCCAAATATTAATAAGTGCTTTAAAGCATCCCGGGTCACTTTTATGATCCTGGGCAACCGGTGCTCGCGTGCATGCAGGTTCTGTAACGTAATGAAATCAGAAGCAGGCCGGATTTATCATAAAGATGACTCTGAGCCAATGCGCATAGCAGAATTTATCATGCAAACCGGTTTGAAATATGCGGTTATTACTTCTGTCACCAGGGATGACCTGGCTGACGGTGGTGCTTCTGTTTTTGCGCAGACTATACGCCAGATACATTTGTTTAATCAAGATACGGCAGTTGAAGCGCTTATACCGGATTTATCCGGCGATATAAATAACATTAAGATTGTAGTTGATGCACAGCCATGCGTGCTGGCGCATAATATTGAAACAGTCAGCAGGCTTTATCCGGCCTTGCGGCCCGATTCTGATTATGAATTAAGTTTATCTGTTCTTAAAAAAATCAAGCTATTAAATAACGGTTTATTGACAAAATCGTCAATTATGCTCGGGTTAGGCGAGACAAAAGAAGAAGTTCGTGGATGCATGCGCGATCTTAAAAATGCTTCCTGCGACATTTTAGTGTTAGGCCAGTATCTTGCTCCGAGTTGCGCGCATTATCCCGTGCAATATTTTTTAAAAGAGGATGATTTTAGGGAATATGAAAATATGGCCAAAGGCCTGAAATTCAGGTCAGTCATTTCAGGGCCGTTAGTAAGAAGTTCTTATAACGCAGAGAAAGTTTACCGTGAGGTGTGTAATGTATGATCTGGTTATTATCGGTGCTGGGCCGGCAGGATTAACGGCAGCGCTTTATGCCGGTAGATTCAGGATGAACACAATAATCTTAGAGAAAATGAGCCCGGGAGGACAGATCATCCTTTCGCCTAGTATTGAGAATTACCCGGGGTTTCCCGGCGGGATATCAACACATGAGCTGATCGAAAAATTCAAATCGCAAGTGCAGGAGCTGGGAGTGAAAATAGTGCCTGAAGAAGTTGTTGAAATAGCATCTGAGCATGCCAGCCAAGAGACAGTTTATAAATTAAAAACCAGTGATAATGTATACCAGGCCAGGGCAGTCATAATAGCTACCGGAGCGCAACCTAAACAATTGGGCGCAGAAGGTGAGAAGCAGCTTACCGGAAGAGGCGTTTCTTATTGCGGAACATGCGATGGGCCTTTCTTTCGTAATAAAGACGTAGTTGTAGTGGGCGCAGGCGACCGGGCTTTTGAGGATGCGCTCTTCCTATGCGAATATGCCAGCAGTGTTACTTTGATTCACAGACGCCAGGGTTTCAGGGCTTCAAAAATACTGGAGGAAAAAGCAAAAGCAAACCCTAAAATAAAATTTGTGCTTGATTCGGTAGTCGAGAAGATAACCGGCGAGAATAAAGTCGAATCGGTAATGGCAAAAAACGTAAAAACCGGCCGATTGAGTGAAATTAAATGCGCAGGAGTCTTTGTATTCGTAGGCATAAAGCCCAATACCGATTTTATTAAAAATTATTTGCAATTAGACGAAAGCGGATTTATAATTACCCAACAAAACACACAGGCCTCAAGGCCGGGGATATTTGCCTGCGGAGACTGCTGCAGCAAGAGCCTTTACCAGGTTATCAACGCCTGCGGAGAGGCAGCTGTTGCCAGCGATTCAGCGCATAAGTATCTTTTAAACCAAGAAAGAAAATGAATAAAAACCATCCTACGCGCAATAAAAAACTAAAAGAATGGGTTGAAAAAATGGCACGTATGTGCCAGCCTGATAACATTGTCTGGATAGACGGTTCTGCCGAGCAGAAAAAACAGCTTGAAGACGAGGCAGAGTCGATAGGAGAGATCATTCCTCTTAACCAGAAAGAACTTCCCGGCTGCTTTTTACACCGGACAGCAAAGGATGATGTTGCCCGTACCGAGCACCTTACTTTTATTTGCACCAAAAAGAAACGTGATGCCGGCCCGAATAACAATTGGATGTCTCCTCGTATAGCATACAATAAGGCAAAGGCGATATTTAAGGGGTCTATGTGCGGCAGGACGATGTATGTTATACCTTTTTCTATGGGCCCCGTGGGTTCCACATTTAGTAAGATCGGGGTTGAACTCACGGATTCGCGTTATGTTGTCCTGAACATGATGATAATGACCAGGGTAGGTAATGACGTGTTAAGGCAGCTTGAGAAAGACGACGTTTTTACGAAATGCCTTCATTCAAAAGCCGAGTTGGATATAAATAAAAGACTTATTCTGCATTTTCCTGAAGACAATACAATCTGGAGCGTTGGTTCGGGCTACGGCGGTAATGTGCTTTTAGGCAAGAAATGCCTTTCTCTGAGAATAGCAAGTTTCATTGCCAGGAAAGAGAGATGGCTGGCTGAGCATATGTTGATAATGGGTATTGAAGAGCCCAATGGGCATATTGAATATATAGCGGCAGCTTTTCCCAGCGCTTGCGGCAAGACAAACCTGGCTATGCTTATACCTCCGGAAGGCCTTAAACGTAAAGGTTACAGGATATGGACCGTAGGAGATGATATCGCTTGGATGCGCATAGATTCAGACGGTAAGCTCTGGGCTATTAATCCGGAGACAGGATTTTTTGGGGTTGCGCCAGGGACCAATTCTAATACAAACCCCAGTATGGTTGAAACCATCAAGAAAGACACTATTTATACAAACGTGCTTTTAAAGGATGATGGTACGGTTTGGTGGGAAGGCGCAGACGGGCCTGTCCCTGAGCATGGCATAGATTGGTTAGGCAGGCCGTGGAAGCGCGGCCAACTTGATAATGACGGAAAGCCTGTTTTGGGAGCGCATCCAAACAGCAGGTTCACTACTCCGATAGTAAACTGTCCCTCAGCTTCTTTCAGGCTTGAACAGCATCATGGCGTACCTATATCAGCGATAATTTTCGGCGGCCGCAGGCAGCATCTTGCGCCATTAGTGTATGAATCTTTTAGCTGGCAGCACGGTGTTTTTACCGGAGCGATTATGGCTTCCGAAAGAACCGCTGCACAGGTTGGTAAAGTAGGCGAAGTCAGGCGCGACCCGATGGCAATGCTTCCTTTCTGCGGGTATAACATGGCATATTATTTCAGGCATTGGCTTGATATGGGCAAACGTATGTCTAATACCCCCAAAATATTCCATGTCAACTGGTTCAGGGCAGATGAGTCCGGAAAATTACTTTGGCCCGGGTTTAAGGAGAATCTCAGAGTATTGGAATGGGTGCTTGACCGCTGCAACAATAAGGTGGGAGCTGTTAAAACTCCGGTAGGATATATTCCCCATGCCGAAGATATTGATATGACCGGTTTGGAAGTGAACCCTGAAGATTTAAACAGGCTGCTTGAAGTCAAGAAGGAAGATTGGCGTAATGAATTGGATGGTATCAAGTCTTTCTTTAAGACTTTTAAAAAGGACCTGCCAGAGGAGCTCTGGCTGGAATATAAGGCTTTAGATAGGCGCCTCTCTTCAAAAGAATTTGAATAATGGATAAAAATATAATACTAAACACGGATTTTAAAGACCTAAAACTATTCCGCAGGGGAAAAGTAAGGGATGTCTATGACCTAGGGGATAAATTACTGGTTGTTTCTACAGACAGGATCTCCTGCTTTGATGTGGTTTTGCCGGGAGGGATCCCTTATAAAGGAAAGGTGTTAAATTCGCTTTCCTGCTTTTGGTTTGGGTTGATCAAGGATATCGTAAAGACTCATTTTATAACTGCAGATATCGATAAATATCCGCAGCAGCTAAAGAAATACAAGGATGAAATTGAAGGCAGGTCAATGTTGGTTAAGAAAGCTGCTTCGCTTCCGGTTGAATGCATAGTAAGAGGGTACCTGTCCGGATCAGGATGGAAAGAATATAAAAAGAGCCAGACAGTCTGCGGCATCAAGCTTCCTGCAGGTATTGTTGAATCAGGGCGGCTTCCTGAGGCGCTGTTTACCCCTTCTACAAAGGCTGATGTCGGCCATGATATTAATGTGCCGATGCAATATATAGAAGAAAAGTTGGGGATAAATACGGCAGAAAGATTAAAGGCTCTGAGTATCGCGATATATAACAAAGCGGCAGATTTCGCTTTATCAAAAGGCGTGATTATCGCAGATACAAAGTTTGAATTCGGACTTGATGGCGCGGAACTTATACTTATTGATGAGATCCTGACCCCTGATTCATCGCGTTTTTGGCCGAAGGAAGAGTATTCTCCGGGCAAGCAGCAGCCGAGTTTCGATAAGCAGTTTGTCAGGGATTATCTTGAAACTTTGGATTGGGATAAAACCCCTCCTGCACCCGAGCTTCCGGATGATATAGTGCAGAAAACAAGCCAGAAATATCTACAGGTCTATAAAATCATCACTGGCAAAGAATTGACAAGATAAATGCCTGTATTCAAAAAAGTATTTTCCTTATTTTTAAGGATCGCGATCAGCGCTTTCCTGCTGTTTCTTTTGTTTAAGCAGATTGACACCTCAAGCCTCGTAGCAAATATCAGGTCAACCGACAAATATATACTTAGCATCGCCTTTCTTATTTATTTCCTCACTTATATAATATGTTTGTTTCGTTGGGAGATGCTCTTAAAAGCGATAAAAATAAACCTTCCTCTTAAAAGGGTGATTATTTCTTTTGCAGGAGGCAGCTTTTTCAGCATGTTTTTACCTTCTACTATAGGAGGAGACCTTATCCGCAGTATCGACCTGTCTATGCATACCAAACGGCCGCGGGAGGTGATTGCTACGGTTTTACTGGACAGGTTAAGCGGTTACATAGGCCTGGTTATAGTTGCTATTGTCTCTATAATTATCGGATGGCGCCAGATGGATGGCCAGCCTGTGATTATTACCACCATGCTGGTAATAGTCGGTATGCTGGTTTTAATATTAGTAGTGTTATTTAATAATTCTATTTATTCAAAAGTAAATAAACTTTTGCATTCAAAGAAATCCGGCGGGCTCAGGGATATGATAAAGAACCTGCATAACGAGATATATGTCTTTCGCAATCACAAGGGCGTAATAATAAATAATATTTTTATGTCTGTATTACTTCAGATAACAATACCGGTCAGCTACTATTTTATCGGGCTGTCTTTCGGGATTAAAATCAATATGTTGTATTATTTTATTTTTATACCTATCATATCAGCTATTGCCATGCTGCCGATCTCATTAGGCGGGCTAGGATTGCGGGATGCTGCTACAGTTTTCTTCTTTGCCAAGGTGGGCCTGGGAAAAGACCTGGCCTTTGCAATGTCGCTTACTTCGTTCTTTATAATGGTTGTTTACTCCATAATCGGAGGCCTCATATATGTCCTTACTGTACGTCATAGACGGATACAACGTATTAAACCACCCGGCATTTAAGGAAAACTCACCAAAAACCTGCAGGGACAATAAGCTCGTTTTGATAAATTTGATTAAAAATAACAGCCTTACCGGCAGCGCCAGGAACTTGGCTTTTTTGATCTTTGACGGTTTCCCAAATATGGAAGACAAAAACAATCTTGCAGAAGATTATGGCCATATAAAATTATTTTTTTCCAGGCAAATTACCGCAGATGAATATATTAAACGGATCGCGGAAAAATTAAAATACGGCAATAATTTGATCGTTGTTTCTGATGACAGGCAAATACGCGATTTCATAAACTCATTAGGGTCAAAAGCGATGGGGGTAGGTGAGTTTATTAATATAAAGGCAAAGAAGCCGGCCGAAGACGATCCGGGTTCAAAGCAGGAGCTTAATTATATGCAAATTAAGAAAATAAATGAGGAGTTAAAAGGGTTATGGCTGCGGGAGTGATTAAGAAACAAAAAACAAATTATATAAAGTTTTTAGGAACTGCAGGCGCACGCTTTGTCATGATAAACCAACTCAGGGCATCCGGGGGGATATGGGTATCTGCAGGGGATACAAATTTAATTATCGACCCGGGCCCGGGAAGCATTGTCCGGTGCTCAAACAGCAGGCCAAAGCTTAATCCAGTAAAGCTCGACGGTATCATACTTACTCACCGTCATTTAGACCATTCGGGAGACGTTAACGTCATGATAGAAGCTATGACAGAAGGCGGATTTAAGAAAAGAGGCGTTGTCTTCTGTCCTGAGGATGCGGTTAAAAGAGAGGATTCGGTTATCTTAAAGCATCTGATTGATTTTCCTGAAAGGATAGAGATTTTAGGGCCTGAAAGAAAATACAAGGCCGGTAATTTTGAATTCCAGACCTCGATGCTCCATAAACATCCTGTTGAGACCTATGGTTTAAAATTTAAAATAAATAAGGCTACAATTAGCCTGATGTCGGATACGGCTTATTTTGCCGGTCTGAAAGAATTCTATAAAAGCGATATCCTGATCTTATGCGTAGTCTTTGTTGAGCCGCGTAAAGACATCCAGCACCTGAGTTTAAGAGATGCCGAGCTGTTGATTAAAGAGCTGAAGCCTAAAAAAACTATATTGACACATTTTGGCATGACAATTTTAAAAGCCAATCCTTATAAATTGGCAGAGAGTTTATCACATAAGCTTGGGATTGACGTTGTATCTGCTTATGATGGAATGACGATAGATTTTTGATATTTTTCTTGACATAAGTGCATGTCCGTGATAAGTTTAGAATACTAGGATAACAAAAGGAGGTGTATAGATGAGTAATTGGCAAGCAGTTTTACTGGAGCCAGCTAAGACAGTCTTAACACAAGTTGGACAATTCTTAGCAAACGTTGTTATGGTAGTTGTTTTACTAATAATCGGTTGGGCAATCTCAAAACTCATCAAAAACCTAGTTGTAAAAGGTCTGAAAGCGATTAAGCTTGATGATGTCTCTGATAAATTCAAGCTCAGCGAGATTCTGGAAAAGGGAGGAATGAAGTATTCTCTTTCAGAGCTTATCGGTGTAATCTGCTATTGGATAGGTATGCTGATTACCGTGATAATCGCAGTCAATTCTGTAGGGTTGACCATGGCCGCAGATTTACTTAACAGGATAGTTCTCTTCATACCTAATATTGTCATTGCGATAATTATATTGATCGCGGGTATGTTTGTAGCTACCTTGTTAAACAACTTAGTTCAAACCGCTGCTTCTAACGCTGGTCTTTCCCAGGCAAAATTATTGGGCAAGATCTCTGAAGCGATAGTTGTGATTTTCGCTGCTGCTATTTCACTCGAGCAGTTAGGAATCGGCGCTAAGATAATCGAGCTGATAATCGGTATAATCCTGGGGTCGCTTGGATTAGGCCTTGCGATTGCGCTTGGGTTAGGCTGCCGTGATATTGTCGGCAAATATGTCGAAGATCTCCTTGATAAAGTAAAGTCAAAGAAATAAACCGTAATTAATCCGCAACAAACAATCCCGTGCCTGGGAACAGGCACGGGATTTTTATTTGGCGAAGGATAGCGTAATAAAAAAATAAGGATAAAATCTGCCAATTATGCTATTATTATATAATCAATCTAAGCATAAAAGGAGGCTTTGGTGGGCATAAGCACGATAAAAATGCTTGAGCAGCAAGGGCAGAGCATATGGCTTGATAATATCAGCAGGGACCTGATTAGATCCGGTAAACTCATCCGTATGATTGAGTTAGGATTAAAAGGTATAACCTCAAACCCTACGATTTTTGATAAAAGTATAAGCTTAAGCTCTGATTATGACAGCCAAATATTGGAACTCTCTTGCTCCCGGGGATCGGTTTTTGATATTTATGATGAGATTACTGTTGATGATGTCAGAAGCGCAGCTAAGATGTTCCTGGACGTTTATAAGGAGACCGCAGGTTTAGATGGGTATGTAAGCCTTGAAGTAAACCCGAGGCTTGCGCTTAATGCGGAAGAGACCATCAGAGAGGCGCAGAGGCTTCATAAAAAACTTGGGTTGCCGAATGTTATGCTTAAGATCCCTGCTACCGATGAAGGCTTTATTGCTGCAGAAGAGCTTATTTCGCGCGGGATAAATGTAAATATCACTTTGATTTTCTCTCAAGGCCAGTACATAAACACCGTGAATGCATATATTAATGGAATAGAGAAATTGATTAAAAACAACGGTGATCCTAAGGATGTGCGTTCAGTAGCAAGCGTTTTTGTAAGCAGGCTGGACACTGTTGTTGACCGTTTGCTTGGCCCCGGGCATAAATTAAGAGGCAGGGCCGCAGTAACCAATTGCCAGTTAATTTATAATAAATTTATTGAGGTTTTTAATAGCGAAATGTTCCTTAGCCTTAAAAAGAGAGGTGCTAATATCCAACGCCCTCTATGGGCATCGACGAGCACAAAGGATGCTTCTTACAGCGATATTAAATATGTTACCGAGTTGATAGCAAGAGATACGGTAAACACTCTCCCCGAGAATACTTTCTGGGCTTTTGTTGATCATGGTACGATCAATCATGATTTAAGCAGCGAAAATACGCAAACTCCGGCCGAAATCATAAATTCGCTTAATGGGTTGCAAATTGATATTCAAGAGATATGCGCGGGTTTACTGCGTGATGGCCTTTCTGCATTTGAGAAATCATTCGATTCTTTGCTTAATAGTATAAGCCAGAAATCAAAAGTCTTGTGCAACAGATAAGCCAGTATCTTATCGCCTGATAATGGGCAGCAGGAATTTGATATAATTTTCAAATACCATATTTAATTTGATTCTGCTTTTTTAGCATGCGGCATTACTGATTTCGGCGGTATCAAAAACAATCAAACCAATGGTTATTATAAGAAGGGTAATATTCGCCATATTTCTTGTTTCATATCTTATTATCTGCCCGCTTTTGGTGTTTTATTCCCTGGGCTATATCATAAACCCGCTTAAAAAAGAAGTGTCTCATACCGGGCTGGTTTATCTCTCAACAACTCCGGCGGGGGCTGATATTTTTCTTGAGAACAGCCGGTATGATTACAGGACACCGACATCTATTACAGAACTCCTGCCCGCAAGCTACAATATAAGGATAAGGCTTAAGGGCTACAAAGTATGGAGCCATCACGTTTCTGTGGAGGCCGGCAAGGCCCTGGCTTTCGATAATATAATTATGATACCCAGGAATTGGCGGGCAATCAAGTTATCAGGCGAGAGTTATAAAGATATAATGCCGATACCCGGTACAAATTATTTTATTTTAGCTAAGTCGTCTGAATTAGGGGGTTATTATATATATGATTGCCTGAATAATGAAACCAGGCCATTATTCGTAGATGAAGCTTCTTTATTTGACCTTAATGTAAGCAACGCTTATACCCAGGCATCAAGGGATATGGTAGTCATAGCAGCAGGCAATATATTTGACAGGAGATATTTCTTAGCCAAGATTGGGGCCAAATACAATACCGTCTTTGATATAACCAAGCTTATACAGGAAAAACCAAGCTATGTCTTTTACGGAAACAGGCAGGATCATGAATTGTTTCTGGGAGGGGCAAAACGGATGGATTACCTGAATATTATAGAAATGTCTTTATATCCGGAATATTTCAAAGACATAAAGGGTTTTGGCGCCGGCGAGAAATGGATTTATGTATTAGATAAGAATAATAAAGTCAGCAGGTATTCGTATAATAAAAATAACAAACAAACGCTTCTTGGAGATAATAATTTAGGAGATGAACTGTTCAACCGCTCCAGTTTCTACAGGATTTATATCTATAATGACGATTTAATGCTTTTCCTGGGGGATAAAGGAGATCTTTTGACTAACCGTCCTCCTTACAGGATATCAGATAAAGGAGTATCGGGTTTTGAGATAAACCGCGATGCCGGTTCTTTGGTTTACTGGACTAAGAACTCTATTGGAATTGTTTATTTTGAGGAAGAAACAGGCGATTCGCTATTTAATGAGACAGTTGTAATCAGGCCCCTGAAGGCAGATATGCGTAATCTAAAAAAGTGCTTTTGGGTTGACAACAATCATGTGTTATTACACGACCAGGATAAACTTTATTTAGCTGAACTCCAGCCTGATGGCAAAGACCACATTGATATGATTTATAGCCTCGCAAGAGACTCGGGCGTGTTTTATTCTCCCAAGAGCGGTTTTTGCTACTTTTTAGACCATAAAAACCGGCAGCTTGCCGGAATAAGAATAATTCAAAAGGATAAAACAGGGTTTGAGCCCTTAGCCATGGGGAAGAACATTAGATAAATATGGAATTCTTGTATACCCGTCATAACCTGGATGCGACCCAAAGTAAGCTGGAGCGTTTTTTTGAGATAGTCCCCGGAGCGTTAAGCTGGGGGATAATAATCGGAATGGTGGCCTTAAGCCTTGCTAAGCCATTATTGGCTGCGGTAATTATGATCGCCTTTTTATTGTATTGGGTTATGAGGCTGATATATATGAATATCTTCTTGGTTTTGTCTTATTTCAGGTTAGAGACAGAAAAGAAAATTGACTGGAGCAAGCGCATTAAAGAAATAGATAAACTGGCTGTCGAGAAGAAAATACCATCGGATAATATTATTATAGCCGGCTTTAAAGAAAAAATCGCAAACCTGACATACAGGAGAGAGGTAGCCGGGCTTTTAAAAAGCGGTCAATTCCCGCCAGCATTTGAAAACTTGTATCATTTGGTCCTGATCCCGGTTATAAAAGAGGGCCTTAATATAGTGGAACCGGGCATAGCCGGTATTTTAAGCGGCCAGTATCCTGCCTCAAGGATCGTGCTTATAATTGCCCTTGAGGAATCTGCCAAGATAGAAGTGAAGGCTGATATGGAGAGTATCGTCCAAAAATATAAAGGCAGCTTTATGGATATCTTTATTGTTATTCATCCTTCCGGGCTTGAAGGAGAGGCCAGGGTCAAAGGGGCAAATATTGCCTATTCGGCAAAAGAGGCAGCACGATATTTTAGAGATAGAGGCATAGCGTTTGAAAATGTGATTGTTTCCTGTTTCGATGCCGATACCGTACCCCAGGGTAATTATTTCAGCTGTCTGACGTATCATTTTATGATTACTCCGGAAAGGCTCAAGGCGAGTTTCCAGCCTATACCTGTATATCATAATAATATCTGGGATTCCGCCAGTTTTGCCCGGATAATAGATATCGGGACATCTTTTTTCCAGCTCGTTGAAGCGACGAATCCGAATAAGCTGGTGACATTTTCAAGCCATAGCATGAGTTTTAAGGCGTTGGTCGATGTGGGTTTTTGGCCGGTAGATATGGTTTCGGATGACTCTGCTATTTTCTGGAAGGCATTTATACATTTTAACGGGGATTACCGTGTTGTGCCTGTTTATACTACCGTATCAATGGATGTAGCAACCGGTAACAGTTTCCGGGAAACATTCATGAATATATACAAGCAGAAGCGGCGTTGGGCATGGGGCGTAGAGAATTTTCCGATAGTAATCAGGGCTTTTATAGTCAAGCGGAGCATCCCGGTATATAAAAGGATTAATTTCGGGATTAAATTGCTTGAATCTTTTGTTTCCTGGGCAACATGGTCTTTTTTGCTTGCGTTTATAAGCTGGTTGCCGGCCATTTTTTCCGGAAGGGAATTTTCCACAAGCACAGTTTATTATATAGCCCCAAGAATAAGAGGGGTGATCTTCAGCTTATCTTCTTTTGGATTGCTGGTTTGCATGGTGATAAGCCTTCTGCTTTTGCCTGCAAGAAAAGACAGCAACGCGGCGTTATCAAAGATAAGGCACTCGCTTGAGTGGGTATTTATCCCAATTATAATACTCGCATTGAGCGCATTACCGGCTCTGGATGCGCAGACAAGGCTTATGCTGGGTAAATATATGGAGTTCTTTGTTACTGACAAGAGCAGAAAAAATGGACAATAAACCATGAAAATGCGTATAAGGATACAGGGTATACTGATTTTTGCCTCAGTTTTACTTACTTTGGTGCTTTATAAATTGATATTACCCAGCTGGAAATACCATCCTACTGATGAATTGTTTGATGCCCTCGGGATAGGGTTGATATTATTTGGCTTCTTATTCAGGGTTTCTTCAAGGGGGTATAAGGAAGAGATGTCGTCTAACGGCTTTAAACTCGTTACCGGCGGGCCGTATAAAATGGTCAGAAACCCTATGTATCTGGGCACATTGTTGATTGGCTCAGGCGTGGTCCTTATGATTTTCCGTTTGTGGATGCTGTTTATTTTTCTTGCTGTTTATCTGATGATATACATACCGCAGATAAATAAAGAAGATAAAATCTTAAAAGATAAATTTAAAGATGACTATTATAATTATTGCAGGTCTACCCCTAAATATTTTCCCAGTTTCAGCAGCTTATTTAATCTAAATTATTATCTTAAAGTAAAGTTTTCCTGGGTAAAGAAAGAAGCCATATCATTAGCAATGGTCATGGCGACAATAATAGCTATAGAAGTTTTCGAAGATATAAAATTGTTTGGTTATCCTAATTTTATAAATGAAATATTCGAATTTTTATTTATTTTTACCCTATTTTTGGCCATAATAAGGATTTTCTTTTACGCAAATATTTTGCGCGATTAAAATATAAAAAACCACTAACAGGAGGAGGCAATGGATAACAGTAAAAGTGAAAAACCAAAGAACAAATCTTTTTTTTCGCGGATGCTCGAGAAGCTTGACAAAAAGATTGAAGAAAAGTCAAAGGCGGCATCGTGTTGCTCTAATAAGACTGATAAAGGGCAGAATAAATGCTGCAGTTAATCGTTGATTTTTTTGTATTTAAGATACTGGGTTTTAGCAGCACCTCTAAAATAGCAGGTGTGATTAATTTCTTTATTTATGATTCTATAAAGATATTAGCCTTGCTTTTTTTCATGATCTCAGTTATAGGTTTCTTAAGAACTTTTGTTTCTGAGCATAAAATTAAGAAATGGCTTGAAAGGAAATCTGTCATTGGTAACTTTTTTGCTGCTTTATTTGGTGCGGTTACGCCGTTTTGTTCGTGTTCATCCGTACCCATTTTTATCAGCTTTATTGAAGCCGATATCCCTCTGGGTGTAGCTTTTTCTTTTTTAATTACTTCGCCATTAGTAAATGAATACCTGGCTGTATTAATGCTTGGTTCATTTGGTTGGAAGATAACACTCGCCTATATTATCAGCGGCATATCAATCGGCGTTATTTCGGGAGTTGTGTTATCTAAGATGAAAGTGGAGAGATACCTGGTCAAGGACATTCTGATGCCAGGGCAATACCCGCTGAGCCAAAAAGCAGTTTATAAGGGCATAAAGAGCCGGATTTTATTCGGCTTATACGAAGCCGGAGATATAGTGAGAAAATTATGGCTGTGGGTTTTAGCAGGCATAGGTATTGGCGCTTTTATTCACAATTACATCCCTGAAAATACGGTGCATGCAATTGTTTCAAGAGGAGGGATTTTTTCTGTTCCTATAGCTACATTGTTAGGCGTACCGATGTATGGAAGTTGTGCTGCGATAGTACCGATAGCTGTTGTTTTATTTCAGAAAGGATTTCCGCTCGGTACGGCCATAGCTTTTGTCATGGCAGTCTCTGGATTGAGCCTGCCGGAGGCGATTATATTAAGAAGGGCGATGAAACTGCAGTTGATATTAATATTTTTTGGGATTACTGCATTGGCGATTATTTTTACTGGATATATCTTCAATTTCTTGCAGGTATATCTATAAAACCTATTTAACTGATCAATAATTATGGCTAAAGACCCTATTTGCGGAATGGATGTTAATGAAAAGGATTCCTTGAAGCTTGTCAGAGGGCAAGATACGTATTATTTCTGCAGTGAGCATTGTAAAGATAAATTTCTGAAGGGAAATTATCAGCAAGCGTACATGCCTTCCGTGGGTAATGCCTTTAAAAATGTTTATATCTGCCCTATGCATCCGGAGATAGAACAGGACCGCCCCGGCGATTGCCCTAAATGCGGGATGCACCTGGAAATAAAAGGTTTTGCTCCTGAAGAAAACGCGCAAGATAGGCAAGAGAGGTCTTTATCGCGTAAATTCTGGGCCGCAGTAATATTTACCATACCAGTATTCTTCCTTTCTATGGGCCATATGTTTGGGCTAGTAGATACGCATTCGGATTTTTGGCGTTGGATGCAATTTTTTCTTGCCACCCCGGTTGTCTTATGGGCAGGCAAGATTTTCTTTGTTAAGGCGTGGAAGTCGGTATTAAATAAAAGCCCAAACATGTTTACCTTGATTGGAATTGGGGTAGGAGCTGCTTATGGGTTTAGCGCGCTTGGATTGTTTGTGCCAGGGGTATTTCCTGATTCGATAAAAGAGGCAGGCAGGGTAGGGTTATATTTTGAATCAGCAGCAGTTATCACGACTTTGGTTCTTCTGGGGCAGCTACTTGAATCAAAAGCGCGCAATAAAACGGGGCAAGCGATTAAAGCCCTGGTGAGTTTGGCGGCAAAGGTAGCTCATAAGCTCAAGGATGGTAAGGAGGAGGATATAGATATAGATAAGGTAATCAAGGGGGATTTATTACGCGTTCGTCCCGGTGAAAAGATCCCGCTTGATGGAGTTATAATCGAAGGCCAAAGCTATGTTGATGAATCCATGCTTTCCGGAGAAGCTTTGCCGGTGCTTAAGAAAGAAGGAGACAGCGTTATCGGGGCAACTATAAACCAGGCAGGGACTTTTATTATGCGCATTGAAAGGGTGGGTTCTGAGACAATCCTCTCCCAAATCATAAATATGGTTGCAGAGGCTCAACGCAGCCGCGCGCCGATACAGAATCTTGCAGATAAAATCTCGTATTATTTTGTCCCGGCGGTGTTTATCTGCGCAATAATATCGTTTGTTTTATGGTATATTTTTGGCCCGGAACCGGCATTAGCGCATGCTCTTGTAAGCGCCATATCTGTTTTAATAATTGCCTGCCCGTGCGCTTTGGGATTGGCTACGCCCATGTCAGTGATGGTTGGAGTAGGTAAGGGTGCTCAGTCCGGAATTTTAATAAGGAATGCCGAGGCTATTGAGAAGGCCGAAAAGTCAACCCTTGTCCTTACTGATAAAACAGGCACTTTGACTGAGGGCAGGCCGAAAGTAACTTCGGTTATAACTGCTTCAGGATATGAAGAAGAAAGGCTTATTGAAATTTCTGCCGCCCTTGAGAGCAGTAGTGAACATCCACTGGGCCGGGCGGTAGTAGATTATGCAAAGGAAAAAGGTTACTCAGTATCTAATGCAGCAAATTTCCATTATGTTACCGGCAAGGGGGTAATGGGCCAGGTAGACGGCGTATTTGTTGTAATCGGAAAGAAAAGCTTTATTGAAGAAAACAGTATAGTATTTCCCCGGGATTTAATCGGCAAGGTAACAGAGCTTCAAGATAAATCGCACACGGTTATTTGTGTGGCTGCCGGAAAAGATTTTGCAGGTATTGTTGCAGTATCAGATCCTATCAAAAAGACAACGCCGCCTGCTATAGAAGGATTGCATAAGATGGGGTTAGAAATCGCAATGCTTACTGGTGATAATGAGAACACAGCAAATGCTATCGCCAAAGAACTTAAGATAAAAAAAGTATACGCCGGCCTCAGCCCTGAAGGTAAGCAGGCAGTAGTCAGGGATTTAAGGAAAAAAGGCGCAAAAGTATTAGTGGCAGGAGACGGGATAAACGATGCTCCTGCTCTTGCCGAAGCAGAGGTCGGGGTAGCAATGGGTGCCGGGACAGATGTCGCGATACAAACTGCCGGTATCACTTTGGTCAAGGGTGATTTAAGGGGTATTCTTAAGGCTATAAATTTAAGCCGGCAGGTTATGAAAAGTATCCGTCAGAATTTATTTTTTGCATTTATTTATAATACATTGGGTATTCCGATTGCTGCGGGGGCATTGTATCCATTTTTTGGCCTGCTTTTAAGTCCGATGATAGCAGGTGCAGCAATGAGTTTTAGCTCAGTTTCTGTTATTGCCAATTCACTTAGGTTGCGTAATTTAAAGTTATAACAAACCATGAAAGAATATTTGTATTGGAATAAAGCAAGAGTAATTTCATTAATAATCGCAGGTGTTTATATTGTCATGGGCTGGTTTTTCTTTAAAGAGGGTATTGTTAAGCTTTTCGGGTTGATTGCATTTGCTTTGGCAGGCATATGGTTTGGCGATGAGCTTGGCCAATATGAAGCTCCTTCAAGAGGGGGATATATCAGAGCTACCCCGGGCTTTTTTATGCGCATCGCAGGCTGGGCGCTACTTTTCTTGCCGGCGATTCTGGTATTAGTCGGTATTTTCTCAAAATATCTTTATTGAAGGCTGGAAGGCGCTTGAATGGTTTTACCTGGAGAATTCAACGACCCTGTTTCTTCCCATTCTCTTTGCCAGGTAAAGAGCGGAATCCGCTTCTTTTATTAAGTCATAAGCGGTTTTGGTTTTATCCTGGCCGTCGTAAAACGTTATTCCCACGCTTATAGTCAGGGAGAGCGTGCTGTTTTCGTGTTTAAGGGAGGATTTGGCTATTGTCTGTCGGATTTTTTCAGCAAAGTCTTTTGCATTTTCAACATGGTTTCTGAGCCGCTCTGCAGCATTTTTTGCACCTTTAACCGCAGTTTCAGGGAGGATAAGCGCAAATTCTTCACCGCCATACCTTCCGCAAATATCTACGTTTCTCAGGTTATTTTTCAGGATAAGCGCGACTTTTTGCAATGCTACATCACCGGCTTGGTGGCCGAACTTATCATTTATATCTTTGAAGTGATCCAGGTCTATCATCAAAAGAGACATCGGCCTTTCATATCTTTTTGACCTCTCTGTTTCTTCATTCAGCCGCGCCATGAAATGCTGATGATGATATAGCTTAGTCAGGCCATCAGTTATTGCCTGGCGGTAGAGCCTGGCATTCTCGATTGCGATCGCAGCTTCGTTTGCTAATGTATCAAGGATATCAATATCGCTGGGGTCATAAAACCCGCCGGATGATTTATTGTCAAGGTTTAAGATACCTACCAGTTTGTTCTTACATATTAACGGCATCATTATTTCTGCGCCGATCTCATCCATATCTTTTTTTATTTTTTCAAGCTGCGGAGTAGACAATTCTCTTTCAGCCTCTTCCCTTACCAGGGTAGCAGGCTTATTAGTCAGGTATCCGATTATCCCGTTTATAGGTTTTAGCCTTATTGATTCTGCCTGTTCTTTCGGTATGCCGAAAGAGGCAGCGACCTTGTATTCTTTTGATTCCTCATCTTCCAGCAGAAGAGATACCTTGTTTACGCGGATGTTTTTTACAATAGTGTTGACGAGATAATCAAGAAGCTGGTTTAAGTCCAACATTGTTACAAGGGCTTTTGCGGATTCTTTTAACACATCCTGATAATCATATTTACCTTTATATAATATTGAATTTAAGGCTAACTGAAGGTTCTTTCTATATTGCGGGGTAATCAGGAATACTATACTGATTGCGGTTATGGAAAAAGCATTGGACACGAAATACGGGAATTTTGGCTGTAACAGCCAGACAAGTATTATATGGACGATTATTGCCGGCATTATAACCGCAGTAAAAAATACGGTACGGTTCATAAGAACGATAATATCCATGAGCCTATATCTGACGATGGAATAAGTGATGATTATTCCGTAAAGAGGGAAGAGAAAAAAGCCAAAAGGATAAACCGGCAAATCCAGGGCCATTGGCAGCACTGTAGACATTGAGAAGGCAGCAACAAAAGTTGCCAGGAAGAAATATTTCAATTGATTGCGCTTGTAGCTGGAGGCATGCCTGTAGGCGCGGATAAGTTCATAAAAACTCATGGTAATAAAAGCAATGATAAGAGAGAAGTGTATAATGTAGAGGTTCGTGCCTTTTGGGGTATAGGGCTGGTAAAATTTAGGCACAACATCAGCTACTATCAGTGAAGGCCAGAAGCTCTCAATGAATATGGCTGTGAGGCCTACGCCGTAAGCAGCGATAGCTAACCTTCTTTTATTCTGTTCAACATCTATATAATAAAGGCAAAAGAGAAAAAATATCAACCCGCAAAGGATGCTTAGGGGGTGGGCAAGGCGGACGATATTAAGGGCAATTTGCTTATCTGCGATTGTATTAACTATATAAATGGAGGCAAACCATATAGCGCTAACCATATTAAATAAGCACCAAATCTGATTTAGCTTATTTGTGCGGTTATTCAAATATGAATAGGCGCCGATAAAAACTAATATAAAGCAGTTAATTAGTGCAGATAAGCGGAAATAATCCATATATGAGAACAAGAATACTATAATATCCTGATAAAATCAAGGTAAATAAGAACCAACTCGAAAGCGGTCTTGTTAGCTGGCTTAAAAGAAGGGGACGTTCCCCAAGGTGCCATCCAGCCATGCTATAACTTTATTTGTTTCAACTAATAAAAAAATAGTTAGATATCTGATTCTTGGACCGTCTTTTATAAGTGAAAGGAGGAATTTATGCCGAGAAAAAACAGGGGGCTAGTTGACGGAAGTTATTATCATATTGTTGTCAGAGGCAATGATAAAAGAAAACTGTTCCGGGCTAAACAGGATTATCAATGGTTTTTAGCACTAATTAGAGAGTACAGACAAAAACATCCAATAAGCATTTTGCATTATTGCTTAATGCCGAATCATTTCCATGTATTGATAAAAACAATTAAAGCTGAGCATGTTCCCAAGTTTATGCAGGGTTTATTACAAAAGTATGGGGCTGGATTCCGCAGCAAATACGGATCGGTGGGCTATTTATTCCAAAATAGATATAATAGCCGAATAATTGAAAGCGAAGGTTACCTTATTGAATGTGCAAGATACATAGAAAGGAATCCTTTACGTGCTGGGCTAGTGAAGGATATTGCTGATTATTGTTGGAGTAGTTTTCAATTCTATGCAAATGGCAAACCAGATGCTATAATTAATCTGCTCAATCCTATGTATGAAAGCCTAGGCTTTACGATTGAAGAGAGGCGTTGCCGTTATGCGGAGCGGGTACGTGAATGGCGCCCTTACGAACGTATTGTAGATCAAGCATTTAGGATACCATAGAATGGTATTAGGGGGAACGTCCCCTATTATATAAGGAGAAAATAAATAGCCAATAAACGGAGGCGGTTTTATGCAATATAATAGGATACTTCTATTATTCTTGTTATTAACAATGCCGGCAGGACTTTTTGCCAAGTCTGGGCCTCCGATACCCGTTCCTAAATTGTCTATAGAGGAAGCAGTG
This sequence comes from Candidatus Omnitrophota bacterium, assembly GCA_003598025.1. NCBI lineage: Bacteria > Pseudomonadati > Candidatus Omnitrophota > Candidatus Omnitrophota bacterium. The sequence continues at coordinate 449,363 of QZKH01000003.1, read as the reverse complement.
TCTCTTGCGAGCGAATATTTTTATACTAAAGAGACCAGGATAAGGGGGCAAGAGTATTTTAAAAAGTCAGATTATATCCTTATCTCTGCGGAATACACAAACCGCCTTAAGGATAAAGCAGGGCATGAGTGGGCATGGAAGATAAAGTTTGTCCACCCTGAGCAGAACGATCATTCTGTCGTTTATAAAGTTACCGATGAAGGGGAAGTAATATATTTGTATGGGTCTGAATAATCAGCCTGGTTAATCCGGGTTGGTTATTGAAAGGAGGTACATATGTTTAAAAGTGCATTGAAAATAGCAGTAATTCTGGCTTTGGCAGTTAATGTATGCGGATGCGCTTTATTAATCGCAGGCGCTGCAGGCGGCGTAGGAACAGCTTTATGGTTATCAGGAAAACTTAGCGATGAAGTAAGCGCTCCTTATGAAAGGACAGTCAATGCCACTAAAAGGGCTATAGAATCCCTTGATATGAAAGTAGACAAGGAATCCAAGTCCGATGAAGTCACACAGATAAGAAGTGAATATATCGATGGCAGTGAGGTATGGATTGATATCCGGCCCCTTACGCAAACAGCTTCAAAAGTTGAAGTCAGGGTCGGCGTAACAGGAGATAAAACAGCATCGGCGAAGATATTGGAGAGAATCAAGAAATATAGCTACTAGAGTTATCATGCTTAGTTGATATTGGCTGCAAAAATCATAAGGAAGAGAGGGTTATCATGGTAAATAGAAAGGGTATTATTGTATTTATATTTGGGTTAGCCGCTCTGTCTGTTTCATTTGTTGCGTCGGTTAAATTATATGCCCATTGTGATACTTTAGACGGCCCGGTAATCCTTGATGCAAGGCTAGCTATCGATAAAAAGGACGTTACGCCTGTGCTTAAATGGGTAAAGGAAGAAGATGAACCTGAAATACGGATTGCATTTGAAAGAGCTTTATCTAAAAGAGAAGCAGATCAGAAAGAGGCTGATATGGAGTTTTTTGAAACACTGGTGCGTATCCACCGGGCAGGAGAAGGGGCTGAATTTTCCGGTTTAAAACCCATAGGTGCGGTTGAGCCTGCTGTCAGCCGGGCAGATAAGGCGATTGAAGCCAATTCTGTTGATGAGCTTGCTGTTGAATTAACAAGCACGCTAAATTCAGGGATAAAAGAGCGTTTTGACAAACTAATAGAAGCAAAAAAGCATATGAATGAAAGCGTAGAGGCAGGAAGAAGGTATGTCGCAGCATATATTGAATATGTGCATTATGTTGAGAAGATTTATGAAGCCTTAGGGCGAGCTTCCGAACATAGTATGGAAAAAGAATCGCACCATAAACATTAAACCCAACCTTAAATATGAAAAATAAAACTGTTTTGATCCTGGTAAGCTTTTTGTCGCTTTTTATTGAATTAACTTTTATCCGCTGGCTGCCTGCCCATATATTTTCAATAGCATTTTTTTCAAATATAATCCTGATAGCGTCTTTTCTGGGGTTAGGCATAGGTATGCTCATGGCAGGTTACAAGCGGGACCTCTTTGCATATTTTGCGTTTATCCTGGCAGGAGCGGTTTGCATGGTTTTGCTATTCAGGAATGTCCAAGTTGAGCTTTCATCACACTCTCAAACCTGGATATGGTCTCATTACACCGGTAACAGGATCTACGATTTCTTCTGGTTTAAATTCTCCATCACTCAGCTGATCGGGATTATATTTACTTTGACAATCATTGTTTTCCTTCCCATGGGCCAGAAAATCGGAAAACTTATGCGGGAGATGAAGCCTTTATATGCTTATACTTTGAATATTCTGGGCAGCCTGTTGGGAGTTATAGCATTTGGTTTCGTTTCGTTGTTTCGTGCCCCGGCTTATGTCTGGTTTATGATAGCAGGAATTATTATTCTGGCAGTTATATATAAATATAATAAGAGAAGATTTGTTTTTAATGCGTTTGCAATGTTTTTGGTTGTTTTCCTCATTTCTTCGGTTGAAAAACACACTATTTGGTCTCCTTATTATGCTATTAATATTTCTGTTGATCTTGGGAAAAATATCAGCATCTATGTAAACCAGCTGCTTCACCAGACTGCGGTAAATTTCGAAATCAAGCAGGATATATACGAAAAATATATGTTTCCTTATAAGGTGTTTAGCCCTGATAAGGTCCTCATAATAGGGGCCGGAACAGGCAATGATGTCTGGGCAGCGCAAAGATCAGGAGCTAAGCATATTAATGCCGTTGAAATAGATTCTTCAATACTGGCTATCGGAAGATTCGGCCATCCACAGCGCCCTTACGATAATAAAAACGTGCATGTATTTGTTGACGACGCGCGTTCATTTATGTCCAAAGATAGAGAGAAGTACGATATGATAGTTTATGGCACATTGGATTCACACGCCACTCTTTCGGTAACCTCGTCTATACGTTTGGATAATTACGTTTATACTCAAGAGGCTTTACGGCAGGCGCAGAATTTACTTATGCCGGACGGGGTGGTGGTCCTTTTGTTTTCCGTGCCTAATGAATGGATGGCGGCAAGGTTGATTGAGACAACCAGGTCCGTATTCGGCAGCGAAGATACCCGTTATTTTGAATCGGATGACCGTTTATTTAATCTTGTGATATTGGCCGGGCCCGGGGTCAGGAAAGCGATTTCGAAAAATCCTGGGCTGAAGAATGTTTTATTACCGTTGCCGCCGGCATCCGATATAGAACTCCCTAAAGATGATTGGCCGTATCTTTATTTAACCAAGCGCGGTATACCTTATCTATATTTGGCTGTCCTGGCGATACTTGTTGTTATTTCTGTCGGGGCGGTATTTATTTTTACTCCTTTAAAAATGAGCAGAGTAAACCCTGTATTTTTCTTCTTAGGCTCCGGTTTCCTTCTTCTTGAAACCAAGAGTGTCACTACATTTTCGCTTCTTTTTGGTTCTACATGGCTGGTGAATGCTGTAGTGTTTTCGTCTATTCTGGTAATTGCGTTAATAGCTAATCTGGTTATCATGAAAAAGAACCCGAAGAACCCGAAATGGTTTTTTATGGCGTTAGCTGTATCCCTGCTCTTCCTGTATTTCTTTCCGCTTGAGGGAATATTGAAATTTGGCATTTTGGCAAAAGTATTTTTTGCAGGCGCATTAATAGCCTTACCGATATTCTTTTCATCCTTTATATTCGCTATTATTATTAAGAATGCGAAGGATGCCAGTAGCGCGCTGGGTTCCAATCTGCTGGGAGCTGTTTTAGGAGGATTCCTTGAATACTATTCGATGATCGGCGGGCTTAAGGCTCTTTATTTGATCGCATTATGCTGTTATATTGCAGCCGTAGTTTTTTTAGCAAAAAGAAAAACGGAAACGGCCATATTCTGACCTTGGATGCAAAAATTTTGCTGGTATTTTCAGGGATTGGCATTAAACGCCTGTAGCAGAAAGGAGAATAGCCAGGAATGAAACAATGGTACGAATCATTATTTGAAAATTACGCTAGTAAATACGACAAAGAAAGTTTTGTCCAGGGGACTGTGGGCGAATGCGACTTTATTGAAAAGGAATTGGATTATAATAAGTCTTTAAAGATACTGGATGTTGGCTGCGGCACGGGCAGGCATGCGATTGAGCTTAGTAGAAGAGGATACCATGTCAGAGGCATAGATTTGTCCGAATCACAGCTGGCCAGGGCGAAAGAGAAGGCGCAAGAAGCGGGCTTGGATATTGATTTTCAGAAGCATGATGCCCGTAATCTTCCGTTTGACGGCGAATTTGATCTGGTAATTATGCTATGCGAAGGCGGGTTCTCTCTTATGGAAACGGATGAGATGAACTTCGAAATCCTTAAAGAAGCAACAAAAGCGCTTAAAAGTAAAGGTAAGCTCATTTTTACCACATTAAACGGATTGTTCCCGCTGTTTCATTCGGTAAATGAGTTCTATAAGTCGGCGCAGAAAGAAGGCCAGTCCCAGTGCAAGGAGTGCTCCTTTGATCTGATGACCTTCCGTGATTATAACACCGTTGTTTTTGAGGATGATTCCGGCAAAAAAAGGGAACTCAGCTGTAACGAGCGCTATTATGTGCCAAGCGAGATCACCTGGCTTCTCAAAAGTCTTGGATTCAAGAAAATCGATATTTTTGGCTCAAGGCATGGGGCATACTCGAGAAACGACAAACTGACCACTGACGATTTCGAAATGCTCGTTGTCGCGGAGAAGTGAAAAAATAATAGGGGCGGTTATATCTCTTATCAAGCGGGCCGAAGAGCTCAACCTAAAAAAGCAAGCCAATATAATGAAAAACAGAGCCAGAAACTTCAAGTTTGCCACAGCGATAAACTGCATTGATGGAAGGGTACAGTTGCCGGTAGCGGAATTTATTAAGAAGAATTATGCTGTCGAATACGTTGATATGATCACCGTGCCCGGGCCAGACAAGGTTCTTAGCGCATGCAGGAACATGTATGAGATCGGGAGCCTTAAGGATAAGCTGCTGTTTTCATATAATAACCGTGATTCCAAATTGATATTCATAATCAGCCATTATGGTTGCCTTGGTAATCCAAGCGTGAAAAATGTTCACCTGAAGCAGTTAAGGATAGCAATGAAGAAGGTAAAGAAATGGTGCGCGCAGGCAAAGGTGTACGGAATATGGATTAATAAGGAATGGAAAGCGGTTTTAGTAAAGGAATAAAGGGAACTGTTTTATTTAAGTCTGTAATAATGTGGCATAGAAACCGAGATAGGTCCTGATGACAGTCGAAACAATCATATTATGGGCAGCAGCTTTGACGCTTGTCAGCGTACTGGCAAGCAAGCTTTCAGACAGGTTTGCGTTACCCGCATTATTGCTTTTTTTGATAATCGGCATGCTGGCAGGCTCAGAAGGCATCGGCGGAATTTATTTTGATGATTACGTTGTTGCAAAATCTATCGGTATCATCGCGCTTATTTTCATTATTTTTTCTGGGGGTTTGGATACATCATGGAAATCGGTCAGGCCATTATTTGTTCCGGGGTTGGTTTTGTCAACCGCAGGAGTGCTCATTACTGCTGTTGTTGTCGGCGTATTGGCTATGGTAATTCTTAAATTTTCATTGCTTGAGGGATTATTGCTCGGTTCTATTGTGTCCTCAACCGATGCTGCCGCTGTCTTTAATGTCCTCAGATCAAGAAGGATATCCCTCAAAGGTAATTTAAGGCCTCTTTTGGAGCTTGAATCGGGAAGTAATGACCCAATGGCTGTTTTCCTTACAATCGGTTGTATCGGCCTCTTAACTACTGCTGACTCTTCCATTATCAGCCTAATCCCATCGTTTACCTTAAATATGGGTGTTGGATTGTTAATCGGGTATTTGATGTCTAAAGTAAGTGTCACGCTTATTAATAAGATTAAGCTTGAATATGAAGGGTTGTATTCGGTTTTGACTATTGCTTTGGTGCTCTTGACGTATGCAGGTACAACTTTAGTAAAAGGGAATGGTTTTCTGGCAGTTTATTCTTTGGGTTTAATGATGAGTAGAGGCGATTTCGCAAACAAGAGAACAATAGTCCGGTTTTATGAAGGAGTTGCCTGGCTCATGCAGATTGCAATGTTTTTGACTCTTGGCTTGCTTGTTTTCCCAAGCCGGATAATTCCCATTATGGGAGTTGGCCTGTTGATAGCAACCATTCTTATTTTCCTCGCTCGCCCCATAAGTGTATTTTTATGCCTAATGCCATTTAAATTCAATCTTGCCGAGAAAACGATGATATCATGGGTAGGATTAAGAGGTGCTGTGCCGATTATTTTGGCGACATTCCCGCTGCTTTCAGGAATAGTTCAAGCTCACGCAATATTTAATATCGTATTTTTTGTTGTATTGACTTCGGTATTGATTCAGGGGACATCTATTCCACTTATGTCAAAGATACTTGGAGTCAATGTACCGCTTGATGTAAGGAAAAAATATCCTATTGACTTTGAGTATGCAGAGGGCATAGATGCATCGCTTACCGATTTGATTGTGCCATATAATTCAGGCACGGTAGGTCAAACGATTGCCGCAATTAATATTCCTCCTAAAGCCCTTATTGTTCTTATTTCGCGCGAAGATAAGTTCATCGTGCCAAATGGTTCTACGGTAATTGAGGGAGGCGATGTTTTCTTAGTGCTCGCTAATGAGGAAGACCTAAGGATTTTACAGCGCACTTTGTCGGTGCTAAGAAATTCTGAGACTGAATAATAGGAGCGGTTATATTTTTTACTGAAGGTATAAGATGAAGAAAGGTTTTCTTTACACCAATGGTTTTTTCCTCGGGCTTTCTCGGTGTCGGCTTCGCTCGGGATCAACCAAAAGATTCGAAGAAAGGAATAAGCCTTGATGAAAAAAACTGTTTATCTTCGAACTTTTGGCTGGCCAGTGGCAGATTTATAGTAATGCGATGAAGAGCTTGGCGGAGGCGGTAGTCGGGGCGTTGTAAGGATCAACAGCGTTTGGCAACTCAAGTCCCTATGGTTATGCCAGTGAGGCGTGGTCATAGGGTTTTTTATGCTGGCAGGCGCTACGGGTCCTTGGAACAGGGTGTCGGGTGAGGGTCGGGCGAGGCGCGGGGAGTCAGTGATAGTGGTCAAAAAAATCGATGTCCATGTCCATCACTTTTGGGTTTGGGCATAAGTGGTCAACCCGGCTAAAATAAGCGCCCAGCGTCGGAAAACAGGCGATTTTAGGGGTGTCCTGCAGGCGTCCGGGAAGGTCAAAAAAGGGCGTTTTGATGGACATGGATGGACACGTAAGTGTCCACTAAATCGAAATGTCTGCTAAAAAGTGGACATTTCCGGATGGTAGACATTTAGGATAGCGGCTCGGGCGCATAAAAATAGATTGACTTTCTGTCAGAAAAAGTGTATATTTTTTCTGACAACAGAGAGGTGGTATAAATGGCACAAACCATTGATAATATGATAGTTAGCAGGATATACGGCAGGCATAGGGGTTGGGTGTTCACTCCAATGCACTTTCTTGACCTCGGGAGCCGTATGGCCGTAGACCAAACGTTGGGACGTTTAACCAAGGCAGGGATTATACGCCGCCTGACGAGGGGATTATATGATTATCCCGTAAAACATCCGGATTTCGGTGACCTTCCGCCTAATTATGATCGCGTTGCTCAAGCATTAGTGGGACGAGATAATTTGAAAATTCAGCCTTCCGGCGCATATGCCGCTAATCTGTTAGGTTTAACAGAGCAGGTTCCGGCCAAGATCGTTTTCTTTACAGATGGTCCTAATCGGAAAGTTCAGATCGGTAAGCAGACGATCGTTTTGAAACGAACAACGCCAAGAAACATGGCAACAGCCGGGCGAATAAGCGGATTAGTCATTCAGGCCTTGCGTTATTTAAAGCAGGGCAATATTGATTCGACTGTTGTGGCAAAACTTAAAAGACGACTGTCCGATGCTGACAAAAATATACTGATGAATGATATCCGTTATGCTCCGGCATGGATAGGGGATATTTTCAGGAAAATACAAGGGTGACAGATTTATGGACAATTTTTTATTGTTAAAAGATGCGGATAAAAAAGTCTATTTTGATGTTGTCGCCCACGATCTTGGCGTAACTCCGCAACTTATCGAAAAAGATTTCTGGGTGTGCTGGATTCTTAAGATCCTTTTTTCACTGCCCACAGCAGGCAGTCATTTGACGTTTAAAGGAGGCACCTCGCTCTCAAAGTGTTACAACGTTATCAAACGTTTTTCTGAGGATGTTGATATTTCAATCGAGAGGACATTTTTAACAAGCCAAGAATCTATCGAGCCTGATAAAAAGCAGGGCACTAAAGAAAATCAGAGACGACTGGATCGCTTAAAGCAGGCATGCCAAGAAAAGATTGCCGGTGTGATTATCCCTGAGCTGGACCAAAAGATCGGGTCTGCTTTATCTGGCATAGGAAATTGGGAGATAAGGCTGGACCCTGATGATCCTGATAATCAAACCGTTTTATTTGCGTATCCCAGCGCTATTGAGAATGGCAAGAGTGGTTATGTTCAACCGGTCGTAAAAATTGAACTTGGCGCACGATCAGATCATTGGCCTATTGAGGCTATGACTGTCAAACCGTATGTTTCTAACGCGGCCGGTAAGGTGACCATTGAAGGCGCGCAGGTGCGTGTTTTGGGCGCGGAAAGAACCTTTTGGGAAAAAGCGACAATATTACATGCAATAAGCCATGGCTCAAAATTGCGCGCAAGAATGTCACGTCACTACTACGATGTGGGTGAGATGATCGGGACTGCTATTTACACCAAAGCTATCCAGAATATCGATTTATTGATAAAGGTCGCTGAGCATAAAGCCCTATTTTTTAAAGACAGTAAGGCGCATTATGCTTTGGCAAAGCCGGGCAGTCTTCGATTAATGCCTCTAGATGAGCATCTTGCTTTGTTAAATGATGATTATCGGCAGATGCAAGAAATGTTTTTTGAGGACCCTCCGCCCTTTGAGAGCGTTTTGAAGAAATTAAAGACGGCGGAAGAAGAGATTAACAGGATCAAACAATGAACTACTGGTGGACATCGGATTATCATTTTTCGCACGCCAATATCATCCGGTATTGCAATCGGCCGTTTGATTCGGTCGAGGAGATGAATGAGACGATCATCCGCAAGCATAATGAGCGGGTGAAGCCAGAAGATACTGTCTTTTTTCTTGGCGACTTCATATTTAAAGGTGGCAAAGAAGGCGGTGAGGAGAAATACAGACATTTCGAAAAGAGGCTGAACGGCAAGCTCATTTTTATAAAAGGCAATCACGATCGGCAAAACAGCCTCAATACGATCATCTCGAAAGTCTATATTCATTATGGTTCAAAAGATATTTGCATGACGCACCGGGCTGAGGATGCGGACCCGAACGTGCCGTGGAATTTCTGCGGCCATGTTCACGAGAAATACAAGGTTAAACGTCTGAACGAGAATTCAATAATCGTGAACCTTTGCGTTGAGGTTTGGGATTATTATCCAGTCGCGTTTAAGCAGATCAGTTCCGTGATTGCGACATTCTTGAAGGAAGAAAAGAAGGGCGCAGTGAATTAAGATGAAGGCACTTGCTGAAACGGTTTTTATAGGCGAGATTGTAACGCAATCAAAGATTGCAGAATTGGCCGCTAAACGTTTATCGGCGATCAAGGACAATTTTGATCAGGTTGAAGTCTGGTGTTCTATTCAATCGATTCTTGTGGCCGCTGGAAATGTCTCGAAAATTCTCTGGCCATCTACGGAATATACAGAACGCGGCGAAAGATTACGGGAGTTACTTAAAGTCGACGATAACAATATACTTTCTGATCGTAGCTTACGTAATCATTTCGAACACTATGACGATCGAATAGAAAAATGGTTTAAGGGGAAATCTTCGGCGGTCTACAGCGACCTGGCAATAGATCCATTAAAAGCAATGAGAAGAAGTTTCCCTACAAATCATCACAGGGCATATGATCCCTTAACGCAGACTTTGACGTTTCGCGGCGAATCGTTTGACTTGGCGGCAGTGCTGAAGGAGCTTAAAGAGATTCGTATTAAGTGCCACGATTTTGTACTTCCGTAGGACAGTTTGATCGCGGTTTAATTCTAGAGAAGTGAAGAACAGAGAAGAGAAGAATGGTGAAGGAAAGAAAAATATCAGGCATAAGGACTTGGCCGGAGGATGACAGGCCGAGAGAGAAACTCCTCAAAAAGGGTGCGGGGGCTTTGAGTAATTCGGAGCTTCTGGCTATTCTTCTTCGTACCGGCACACAAGGCACCAGCGCCATTGACCTCGCCCGCAAGATACTCAAGAAATTCGGCACGTTCCGGAACATGGCCCACACAGACGCCCGGGACTGGAAAGAGTTCAAGGGTTTGGGTGGGGCCAAGATCGCCCATATTCAGGCCGCGCTTGAAATCGGGAGGCGCTATCGACAGGACGATGTGTCCACCGGGAAGCAGAAAATCGCCTCTGCCAAGGATGTTGTGGATATCGTCATGCCCCAGCTCCTCGACCTTAAAACAGAGGTCTTTAAGGTCGTCTGTCTCGATTCAAACAATCGGATTATAGACATCACAGATGTGGCTTCCGGAACAGTTAACCGTGCGATGCCGATAGTCAGAGAAATTATTCACTGCGCTTTGCAAAAGTTTGCGGTATCGATCATCTGTTTGCACAATCATCCATCAGGGGATCCGAAACCAAGCAAAGAGGACAGGGATTTCACAAGGGAGCTCTGTCAGGCAGGCAATGTGATGCAGGTCAAAGTGCTCGATCACTTAATTATAGGGGATAACCAGTATTACAGCTTCGCTGATAGCGGCGAGCTGGTCGCTTACAAATAAGGAAAAGTATGCCTGAACAAAATTGGAACGAACATAGGACAAGAAAGCAATATATCGACAAACTCCTGCTTAATTCAAAGTGGGGGCCGATCGTTCCTTTTGAAGAAGGCAAGACTTATGGGCATGGTTCCGTTGAAGAATATCCTACGCAAACAGGTCCTTGTGACTATGCTCTTTTTCATGACAAGCGTTCTTTAGCGGCGGTCGAAGGGAAAAAGATTTCAGTCGGGCCTCAAAACGTGCTTCAACAGGCACAGCGATATGCCCGAGGATTCCAGAATAGCCCGTTTACATTTGGCGAGTATCATCTCCCGTTTATCTATTCCACGAATGGCAAGATCATCTGGTTTCAGGATCTGCGCCATCCGTTGAACCGTTCTCGCGAGATTACTGCGATTCACACGCCTAATGCTTTAGAAGAATTACTTTCAAGAGATGAAGATGCCGCAAAAGCGTGGCTTAAGAGCAACTCAATAGACAACCGATTTTTGCGGCCATATCAAATCGAAGCAATTTCAGCGATCGAACAGGCTATCGCTGACAGAAAGCGCAACATGCTTGTTGCCATGGCCACCGGCACAGGCAAGACATTCACAATTATTAATCTGATATACCGGCTGATGAAGTCAAAACTGGCCAAGCGCATATTGTTTCTTGTGGATAGACGCGCTCTGGCGGCACAGGCAGTTACTGCGCTCGCGAGTTTTGAGGCAGAGCCGGGACTTAAGTTTGACAAGTGTTACGAGGTTTACAGCCAACGTTTCAGACGCGAGGATTTGGATGAGGATATCAAATACGATCCAAAAGTTTTGCCTACCGAGTATCTGACCGATCCAAAAAGCCGCGATAGTTTTGTTTATGTCTGCACCATTCAGAGAATGGGCATCAATCTTTTCGGCAAAGACGGTATGTTTGGGCAATCAACCGGCGATCTGGATGACGAATCTGACGCGGATGAAAAGTTGGACATCCCGATTCATGCCTTTGATGTGGTTATAGCTGATGAATGCCATCGTGGTTATACCGCTCAGGAGGAGAGCAAGTGGCGCGAAGCTTTAAAGCATTTTGATGGTATCAGGATTGGGTTAACTGCCACGCCAGCGGCGCATACGACCGCTTTCTTCAAAGAAGTTGTGTTTCGCTACGAATACGAACGTGCTGTAAAGGAAGGCTTCTTGGTTGATTATGATGCGGTTGCGATCAAATCCGATATTACATTCAACGGGGCCTTCTTAAAGGAAGGCGAAGAGGTCGGGTTAAAAGACACTAAAACCGGCCAGATGGTTTTTGATGTGCTTGAGGATGAACGTGTCCTTGCGCCTGAAAGTAATGAGGCAGAGTGGACGGCACCCGACAGAAATAAAAAAATCGTACAGGAGCTCAAGAAATACCTGCTGGCTCAAGAAGCATCTATCGGGCATTTTCCCAAAACATTAATTTTTGCGGATAACGATTTACCGCACACGTCACATTGCGATCAATTGATTGAGATTTTGCGGGATGAATTTAACCGCGGAGATTCATTTGTCCAGAAGATAACCGGCAGTCCAACAGTTGACAGGCCGCTTCAGCGCATCAGAGAGTTTAGAAATAGGCAGAATCCCGGCATTGTTGTGACCGTTGATATGCTTTCGACCGGTGTTGATGTGCCGAAGATAGAGAATATCGTTTTTCTGCGTCCGGTGAAATCAAGAATCCTCTTTGAGCAAATGATGGGGCGCGGCACAAGGCTTTGTCCGGAGATCAATAAAACTCATTTTACTGTTTTTGATTGTTTCGGCGGTACGTTACTTGAGTATTTTAAGAAAACGACCAGCATCACTGCTGAAGCTCCGGTTAAGCCCTCAAAAACCATCCGAGAAATTGTGCAAGCGATTGCTGACAATCAAAGCCGGGCATATAACATCAAAGTTTTATCCAAGCGGCTCCAGCGTATTTCAAAGAATATTACACAAGAGAGCAGGAACGAATTCAACTATATCCTCGGTGAAGACATCGCTGATTTTGCCATGACACTTGAGGATAAACTCTCCAAGAATTGGGCAGGGACGATCAAGATTCTTCAGGGCGAAGCGTTTCTTCATATCTGCGAAAATTATCAGAGGCCCAAGCGAGAATTTGTCATCGCGGAAACCGCGGAGGATCTTGTTACTTCAGAGGTCATATTCAGGGCGGCTGACGGTAAAGAACTTAAGCCCGCCGATTATCTGGCGATGTTTGAGGAGTTTGTCCGGAAGAATCCCGAACACATCGACGCCATAGATATTCTGCTCAATAAGCCAAAAGAATTTGATACAGATGAGCTTAAAGCGTTACGCGAGAAGCTGGCTACCAGACCGGATAATCTGGTTGATAAGTTTAACGAGCGCAATCTTCGCCGGGCATATAACAAGGAGCTCGCCGATATCGTTTCCATAATCAGGCACGCGGCTAAAAATGACGAGCTTCTGACTGTTGAGAGCCGCGTTGATCGGGCCTTGACGAAGGTGAAGGCCAAGCATCAATTTTCAGAAGCGCAAAGCGCATGGCTTGAGCATATTCGCTATCACTTAGTGACTAACTTACTCATCGAGAAGGATGATATCGATACTTTGCCTATTTTTACAAGGCAAGGGATGAGCTATTCAAAACTCAACCGTCTTTTTGACGGCAAATTGGATGAACTCTTAAAAGAAATAAATGAGGCGGTGCTTACATGAGCGATGTAGTCGGAAAATTATGGGGATTTTGTCACACGCTACGCCATGACGGCGTGGATTACGGTGATTATATTGAACAGTTGACGTATTTGCTGTTCTTGAAAATGGCAGAGGAGAAGGGTGCGGATATTCCCAAGGAATATTCATGGCCAGTCCTGCGTGAGAAGTCAGGAACAGATTTAACTGATTTTTATGTGGATGCTTTACGCGGCCTTGGCAAACAAAAAGGAACGCTTGGGGATATCTATGCTGGAGCGATCTCAAAATTTGCCAATCCGGTCAATCTTAAGAAGCTTATTAACCTGATTGATGAAACCGAATGGACAAGTCTTAATGTAGATGTTAAAGCGGCCGCTTATGAAGGGTTGCTTGAGAAATCTGCTTCGGAAGGCAAGAAGGGAGCCGGACAATATTTCACCCCGCGTGTTCTTATTCAGTCAATCGTCAAATGCATGAAGCCTGATCCGCGAAAGTCAAAGGACTTCATTATCCATGATCCTGCGGCTGGGACTGGGGGCTTTTTGGTCTGTGCTTATGAGTGGCTAATGGAGCAAACCAAGGGCAGTCTTGAGCGTGATGATGCTAAACGGATAGCAAATAAGGTTTACACCGGCACCGAGCTTGTTGCCCGGCCGCGCCGACTTGCTTTGATGAATCTATACCTACACGGAATCCATGCGGACATTTATCTTGGTGATTCTATTTATGAGCCAATGAAAGGTACGCGATACGATTGTATTCTTACGAATCCGCCGTTCGGTACTAAGGGAGCGAATCAGGCTCCGGAGAGGGATGATTTTACGATTTCAACGAGCAATAAACAGCTCAACTTTATTCAGCACGTCGTGAATGTGCTACGCCCCGGAGGCCGCGCGGCTATGGTTTTACCGGATAACTGCCTTTTTGAAGACAAGGCCGGAGAGGTGATTGAGATTCTGACACAGGATTGCAACCTGCACACGATCTTACGCCTGCCCAGAGGGACATTTACGCCCTATAGCCAAGGAGTGAAGGCGAACGTGATTTTCTTCCAGAAGGGATTGCCTACGGAGAATGTCTGGATATTCGACGGTCGCTCCAACGTGCCCGGAATAACTAAAAAGGATCGGCCGCTTTCAGGGGAGCACTTTAAAGAATTTGAGAAGTGTTACGGCTCCGATCCTAATGGGCAGAGCAAGAGGACAGACCTTGGCGTCGATGGACGTTTTCGTCGGTTCAACATTAAGGAGATCAAGGATCGCGGCTATAAGCTCGATGTAACATGGCTTAAGGATGAGTCATTGGATAATCCGGAGGACTTGCCGGAGCCGCAGGTTTTGGCATCCGAAGCTATTACAGAGCTGGAAACGGTTGTTGACAGCCTTAAAGAAATCGTAGCGGAGCTGGAGAGTAATGGAGAATAATTTACCAGACGGATGGGACGAATTACCATTAAGTGAAGTTGCTGACGCTCGAATGGGAGAAACTATTTTAGCAAAAGACCTCACCGGGAGCGGGATTCCCGTATATTCTGCAGGCATGGATAACACTCCCTGGGGATTTTTGGAAAAACCAAAGAAAATTCATGCTAAAGGGACTATTGTTGTTTCGGCTCGAGGATCTATTGGTTTTCCAAAAATTCCAAAGAACGATCGTTTTGCATCTACACAAACAACTATCGCTTTAAAGCTACGTGATGAAGCACTCACAGATTATTGTTGCCTGTGGCTCAAAACAATTAATTGGAGAGAGCTTACGAAGGGTGGAGCTATACCGATGCTAACTGTAGGTGATATCAATAAGCTAGTTATGCCATTACCTACTCCGATAGAACGAGAGAAAATTTTGTCTAAGTTAAAGGCACTGTTGCCTAAAGTCAAAGACGCCCAATCCCGCCTCGACACAATTCCTGTCATCTTGAATCGTTTCCGTCAATCTGTCCTTGCCGCGGCCTTCTCCGGCGAGCTGACCAAGACGTGGAAGAAAAAGGAGGATGAAGAAGAATGGCGGGAAGTTAGACTTGGAGAAGTGCTCAATGATCTGAAATATGGGACAGCAAAAAAATGCTTCAAAGAGAAAAAGAAGCATCCGGTCTTGAGAATTCCGAACGTTGTGCAAGGGTATATCGACCTGGATGATTTGAAATACGCCGATCTGGATAAGAAAGAGTATGAAAGCCTAAAACTTGAACCTGGTGATATCTTGTTAATCCGCTCAAACGGAAGCGTTTCGCTTGTTGGCCGAACGGCACTGGTTACCGATAAAGAAGAAAGCATGGCGTATGCTGGTTATTTGATCCGGCTTAGGGTAAATAAAGAGCTGATTTTACCGGAATTTTTACAATATCAATTTCAGTCGTATGCGATGAGATTGCAGATTGAATTACCGGCGCGTTCAACAAGTGGCGTAAACAACATTAACAGTGAAGAAGTTAAAAACTTACAGATATCTTTGCCGCCTATCGATGAACAAGAAGAAATTGTAAAGAGGCTCAAATCATCCTTTGCTTTTATTGAAAAGAATGAGAATGAGTTTAATAAGGCAAAGGGTTATACCGACAAGCTGGAGCAGTCCATTTTAGCTAAAGCCTTTCGCGGGGAGTTGGTAAGGTAGGATTTTTAAAGAATATGGCGATAAAAGATAAGAAAATCACGATTGATAAAAAACTGCGTCCGATCAGGCTTGCATTTTTGGTTAAGAAGGACGATAACCGAACCCTACGAGAAGTGTTCAAGATTAATACTTGTCTGTGGGGAGGGGTTTATAATCCTATAATTCCTTACTTCAAGAAAACGCCACCTAATTGGGAAGATCGTCGATTCCGCCATCCTCCAGCCTCATCTATCACTAAGGGGTATTTGGATTCATTCGATCCGGATTATCTTGTTGTAAAAGATAAGCAGAAAATAGCCGGATCACTTTTCGATAAAGAGCGACTCCTGTCCTTTGATGACGTTATGAATAGTAAAGATGAAGAGCCAATATCGTATGGTGTAGATGTGACCGACTTATATTGGCACTTGTATGATAAGGATTTTAAGTTTGAGCGGCGGCATCGTATCAAAGTATTTTGTCCAAAGCCGTCAAGGGAAATATCCTTGCTGTCAGCCTGTAGTTTTGGCGATTTTCCTGATAAGAAAGAAATGGCATATGTTAAGAAAAATTATTGTCATTGCTTTAACGCCAAGGATTTGCTCATTAAGCCGAATAATTTTCTCGAATGCTTCTTAAATGAAGGCGTTTCTCCAATGAGGATAACACGTGCCGAGCTTAAAGCGTCTCCGCGTGGCTGGAGGGCGGATGCGTCGATATTCTTTATGGACGCGACCTCATGGCTTGATATCGTTGACTATTGGAATTTAAGAGCAGTGGGCAGGGATGTGTTGCCGCTTCCAAAACAATATGCGGATCATTATATTGATTTGGTCAATGGAATCATCAAGCATAATTATGTGCCTTACCGACATAATAAGGACATGATGCACCATACGACTTTTATTTGCTCACGATCATCCTCTATGGATGAGATGCAGGCTTTTTCCAAGAAATTAACTTCCCCGGGAGATCACGCTTATTCATTACAGCACTGGTATCCGCGCATGTGGGATGAATGGGCGAAAGACAAAGACCATGTTGAGCTTTGCTCAATTGTAGCGAAAGAAGAGTCGGAAGAGATATCTTTGGACGATGATTATGCGCGATTTAAAGATATTTCTCCAAGTTTTGTAGACCGCTACGGTGGGGGTGGAAAACCTCGCTGGATGAACACTCTCAAGCTTAAAGATTTTTATAAAAGATATGATTGCCCGACCGTGCTCCCTAGGAATTTAAAAGACGCATACCATCTGTTTGGAGCTCATAGCTTTCATAAGGCTTGGGTATCTAATGAAGGCATTAATATTCCTTGTGAACATTATGAATGGAGCCATTTTTTTGAGATTCCCAGCAGTCTGAAAGTGTTTGAGGCATGGTTCAAGGAGCAAGGCTATGATATCGAGCTCTCTGGTTCGGGGCGAATTTCGCTAAAGATCATTGACTCTGTTGGTGGCATACATGGGGCAAGGGCATTTCAGGATGAAGAAATAGTTAAGCTTCTAAACGATATGTCTCATGCCGCAGTGGAAACTGAAGTTGAAGGTTCTGCCGAGGGAGAGATTAAATCGAAGGTGCGCGCAAAGACGGTACCAGTGAAAAAATGGCAGGATTTATTGCAAAGAATCAGCCTAGCTAATTCACCCGAGATTGCTGAAAGACGACTTCAGAATTTGCTTGGCTACAAAATTCTTAAAGGGGGAGTAACGTTACAGTGTCCTGAATGTGCTCAGAGAACATGGTACTCCTTGGATGATTTATCTGACATGGTAGTCTGCGAAAGATGCCTTGAGAAGTTTGATTTTCCTATTGTTAGACCAATATCCGAGAACAATTGGCATTTGAGGACAATCGGGCCTTTCTCAGTCGAAAATTATGCACAAGGCGGATATTGTGTCGCTCTTAGCTTAGAGTTCTTTGGCGGCCATGGATTATCAAACGAAATGACTTGGATCCCGTCATTTATTCTTAAAGCCAAAGAAGAGAAACCGCTTGAAGCTGATTTTGGAATGTTTTTATCGGAAGGCCGCATGGATGAAATCAAGACTCCGTTAATTATTTTCGGAGAATGTAAATCTTTCAATGAGTTTACTCAAGCAGATGTGGGCCGCATGAGGGTGATAGCGGATAAATTCCCGGGTGCTATTATTGCGTTCTGTACTTTACGTAAGACTTTAAAAGATCGTGAAAAGAAGTTGATTGCAAGTTTGGCAAGGCGAGGCAGAAAACATCTAAAAGCCGAGCAGTGGGTAAATCCCGTTTTAATTCTAACCGGCATTGAGCTATTTGATGACTTTGAGCCACCTTCTTGCTGGAAAGATAAGGGGACGCCATACGAAGCATTTGCCAATAATTGGCATATTCGTGATGGAATTCAGAATTTGTGTGATGCGACGCAACAGATGCATCTGGGTATTGAATCATATTGGACATGGTATGAACAGACAAGACAGAAGCGATTGTCAAGAAGACAAAAATCCAATACCAATAATTCCTCAGCTTCAAAACCCTCCAAATAATTATTACCAATTTTGTAGCCGCATGAATGTTTTGTCATTGACATTGATCCGCTTTGTGTTAAAATTGTTATGAACCAATGTTCATAACCGAAAGGTCTATTTATGCGTCCAAAGAAAACAAGATGGGTTAAATGTTTGCCGGGGGAGAGATGTTTCCGGCCAAAATGCAAGCCTTTGAATAAACTCGAAGGTGTTGTTTTAAGCATCGATGAATTTGAGGCGATGCGGCTGGCCTGCTTGGAAGCGATGAAGCAGAGGGATGCGGCAAAACTTATGAAGATATCCCGGCCGACATTTTCGCGGATTGTTGCATCAGCCTGCAAAAAAGTCACAGACGCGCTGGTGAATGTTAAGGCGATCCGTATTGAAGGCGGTTGCTGTACTATTGGAGGGAGGACGGTCAAGAAATGAAAGAGTGGAAGAAGTTTCTTTATATTGCCGCCATATTCTTAGGCTGTTTTTACCTGCCGGTAGAAAATCTTCGTTTTACCAATGCTGTCTTTGAGGCTCTGGCTCTTGTTAAATGGTACGCCCGGGAGCACGTGCTTTTGTGTCTTGTTCCGGCGTTCTTTATAGCCGGAGCGATATCTGTTTTTGTCAGCCAAGCGTCCGTGATGAAGTATTTCGGGGCTAAGGCGAATAAATTCCTTTCTTATAGTGTCGCTTCTGTGTCGGGAACAATTCTCGCTGTTTGTTCTTGTACGGTTTTACCGCTATTTTCAGGCATATACAAAAGAGGGGCAGGGCTTGGACCCGCGATCGCTTTTCTATATTCCGGGCCTGCCATAAATGTTTTAGCAATCATTCTAACCGCACGTATCCTTGGGTGGGAGCTAGGGTTGGCACGAGCTATTGGAGCGGTGGTATTTAGTGTTGTCATCGGACTATTAATGCATCTCATCTTTTTAAAAGAAGAAAGGGCTCGTCACGCCAATGGGGACTTCAATGTTGGAGAGTTAAAAGAAACCCGCTCCTTAGGTAAAACCGTTTTATATTTCGCCTCAATGGTAGCTTTTTTGGTGTTTGCTAACTGGGGGAAGCCGCTTGAGGGTGATCATGGTATTTGGTCAATAATTTATCAGTATAAATGGTGGATCGCTGGATTATCTTTTATGAGCTTAGCGATTATGCTCTTCAAGTGGTTCAAAAGGGATGAGTTAAGAGAATGGACTGGAGCGACATGGGGTTTTGCGCTTCAGATATTGCCGCTTCTTTTAGGAGGAGTTTTAGTTTCAGGTTTTCTGCTTGGTAGGGTAGGACATGAGGGAGTTATCCCTTCACGATATGTGACCATGCTTGTTGGCGGCAATTCGTTATGGGCGAATTTCTTCTCATCAATTGTGGCGGCATTTATGTATTTCGCCACGCTTACAGAAGTGCCTATATTACAGGGATTGATGAACTCAGGAATGGGTAAAGGGCCTGCTTTGGCGCTTCTCTTGGCCGGGCCTGCTTTGAGCTTGCCGAGCATGCTTGTGCTTCGGAGCATCATGGGAACCAAAAAAACAGCAGTGTATGTGGCTTTAGTTGTGGTCATGGCAACTATCAGTGGTATGATTTTTGGAGCGGTGGTTAAATGATAATTAAAAAGACCATCAATCTTACTGAGGATGATTTGCTTAGAGTTGAGCGAATCGTAATCGACAGGGATAAAGATGGCGCCTTGGATTTTGTCAAAGAAGTGATCAAGAAGCAAGTTGATAAAGAGAACGCCTCGAAAATGAGGAGGGAAGGGATATAAAATGAGAAACGAAGCGGATAAAATTAAAAAGATTGTCAGAGAAGGCTATACAAAAGCGTTGTCGCAGAAAAAATCATGCTGTTCATCAAGTTCATGCTGTGGCGGCGTAACACAGGCGGAAGACATCAGCAAAAAGGTAGGCTATAGCGAATCTGAAATGAACGCTGTACCCGAAGGGGCGAATTTAGGCTTTGGGTGTGGGAATCCAGTTGCTCTGGCCTCGTTAAAAGAAGGGGATGTGGTGCTTGATCTGGGGAGCGGTGCGGGATTCGACGCTTTCTTATCAGCACAACGAGTTGGCAAGACCGGCAGGGTTATTGGCGTTGATATGACACCCGAGATGGTCTCTAAAGCGAATGAGAATGCTAAGAAGGGTAAGTATTCCAATATTGAATTTCGTTTAGGTGAGATTGAGAAATTACCCGTTGAGGACAATTCCATTGACGTTATTATTTCAAACTGTGTCATTAACCTTTCGCCTGATAAAGAAGCGGTTTTCAAGGAGGCTTATAGGGTTTTAAGAACAGGCGGTAGGCTGATGGTTTCGGACTTGGTATTGGCGAAAGATCTGCCGAAAAAAATCAAAGATTCTGTTGAGGCGTATGTGGGATGCCTTGCCGGAGCCATTAAAAAAGAGGAATATCTGGGTTTTATTAAACAAGCGGGATTTAAGGACGTCAAGGTTATAAGCGAGTCAAGTTATCCAGTAGACGCTATGTTTGATAATCTTGATGCCGCCCAAGATGCAATAGCTAGCGTAAAGGTTGCGGCAGTTAAAAAATAATTGGAGGCTTAAAATGAAAATTGAGATATTAGGTGTCGGTTGTCCTAAATGCAAACAGCTTACGGCGAATGCTGAGGCGGCTGTGAAAGAATTAAATATTCAAGCTGAGATCGGTAAGGTGACGGATATCGACAAGATCACCGAATACGGTGTCATGATGACGCCCGGGCTGGCCATTGACGGCAAGGTGGTTTCATCCGGGAAAGTCTTAAGTAAGAATGAGATCAAAACAATCCTTTCAGGAGGCGGATGTGAAAAGAATAATTCAGGTTCTTGCGGTTGTTGCGGCACTTAGTGCCGGGTCTTTCGCTTTAGCGCAATCAAGCCCGCAGGCGAAAGTCATAGCGTATTATTTTCATGGATCGTTTCGGTGTCCTACATGCACCGCAATGGAGAAATACTCAAGAGAAGCGATTGATGCAAACTTTAAGGATGCCCTTGCTTCCGGCGGGCTTGAGTTTAAGGCGGTTAATGTCGAGGAGAAGGGCAACGAACATTTCGTAAATGACTATAAGCTGTATACGAAAACGCTCATTCTTTCTCTGGTCAAGGACGGCAAGGAAGTAAAGTCAAAAAATCTCGACAAGATTTGGGAGCTTGCCCGCAATAAGCAAAAGTTTATGGATTACGTGACTGGTGAGGTAAACGCATTTATGAAGGACGCGCAATAATGGAGCTATTGATCGCTTTGGGGTCTGCGCTGTGGCTGGGGATATTAACGTCAATCAGTCCTTGTCCCTTGGCGACAAACATCGCGGCGGTGTCTTTTCTCTCGAAGAAAATTGCGCATCCGGTTATGGTATTCATTTCAGGACTGGCTTATACGCTCGGCAGGATGGCGGCGTATGCAGTGCTTGGCTGGATCATTATCAGTTCGCTTTTAAGTGTTCCGCAGGTGGCGCAGTTTTTGCAGAAATACATGGTCAAGGCCTTAGGGCCTCTCTTGATAATCACCGGATTATTTTTACTTGAAGTGATCACGATAAAATTGCCCGGTGTGGCATTGTCTCAAAAACATCACAATAAACTTGTTGAGTCCGGAGCTCCCGGCGCTTTTCTTTTGGGATTGATATTCGCTTTAGCGTTTTGTCCGGTTTCAGCGGCGTTATTCTTCGGCAGTTTGATACCATTAGCGCTTAATAGCAAAGCAGGGACGCTATTGCCGTTTATTTATGGGATAGGGACAGGACTTCCGGTGCTGGTGTTCGCTGTCGCTATCGCATTGGGCGTGACTTCAATGAGCCATTGGTTTAATAAGATCACGAAGCTGGAATTTTTTACCCGTAGAATTACCGGGGTGATTTTTATTCTTGTCGGTCTTTATTACACAGGAATTTATATCCTGCGGTTATTTTAAGGAGGGCGGATGGAACACGTTATTCATGAGGAACGAAAATTAAGCTTTTTCGAGAAGTATCTCACTGGATGGGTAGTGCTTTGTATCGGAATTGGGATCGCTTTGGGCAAGTTGTTTCCGCAGGTGGCGGTGGCGTTGGATCAGATCTCGATTTATCAAGTGTCTATTCCTATCGCAATCTGCCTATTCTTCATGATGTACCCGATCATGGTCAAGATTGATTTTGCGGAGGTCATTAAAGCAGGAAAGGCGCCTAAGCCGGTTATTCTGACTTTAGTTGTGAACTGGTGCATAAAACCGTTTACGATGCTTGCGATCGCATGGCTTTTCCTTGGGGTATTGTTTAAAGGGTGGCTTCCGGGGATGGAGATTGTTAAAGGCGGGGCGCAGGTCGAATTGTTTCGGTCGTATATCGCAGGATGCATTTTGTTAGGCATAGCGCCATGCACGGCCATGGTTCTGATCTGGGGGCATTTGGCTAGAGGAAACGACGGCCACACGCTTGTTATGGTAGCTATCAATTCCCTCACAATGCTGTTTCTGTATGCGCCGCTTGGTGGATGGCTCTTGGGTGTGAATAAAATGCCTATTCCGTGGCAGACAATCGTATTGTCAGTGGTGATCTATGTCGGGTTACCGCTACTCCTGGGCTATTACTCAAGAAAATTGCTGATCGCCAAGAAAGGATTCAAGTGGTTTGAGGAGAAATTCCTGCATTATCTGACGCCGGTTTCGATATGCGCATTGCTATTGACGCTGGTTTTGTTGTTTTCTTTTAAGGGGGAGTTGATCATTAACCAGCCGCAAATAATTTTTCTTATAGCGATACCGCTTTTCATTCAAACCTGCCTTATTTTCGCCATAACATATGCTTTGGCAAAATGGTTGAAGCTGTCGTATCGGGATGCGGCACCGTCGGCGTTGGTAGGGGCGAGCAATCACTTTGAGGTGGCTATCGCCACTTCGACAATTCTTTTCGGACTTTCATCCGGAGCGTCACTGGCAACGGTTGTAGGAGTCCTTATCGAAGTGCCGGTGATGCTGATGCTGGTTAAGGTTTGTTTGAGAACCCAAAATTGGTTTAAATTATCGGGCGGTAGCCATGGATAAGAAAAAGGTTTTGTTTGTATGTATTCACAACTCTGCGCGCTCGCAGATGGCAGAGGCATTCTTGAAGAAATATGCAGGCGATCGTTTTGAGGTGGAGAGCGCAGGCCTTGAGCCGGGCAAGCTCAATCCCGTTGTAGTCGAGGCGATGAAAGACGCCGGGATCGATATTTCGCAGAATAAAACCAAGAGTGTGTTTGATTTTTATAAGCAAGGCAAACTCTACAATTATGTGGTTACCGTCTGCGATGAATCGCAATCGGAGAGGTGCCCGATATTCCCGGGCATTGCGCAAAAACTTCACTGGGGATTCCCGGACCCATCCGCTTTTACTGGATCGCCGGAAGAGAAGCTGAAGAAAACAAAAGAGGTCAGAGATCAGATAGAAGTAAAAATCAAAGAGTGGATTAAGTCAATATAAAGAATTACTCCTTCCAAAAGCCTTTTTTAGCAAAAAGGCCCTCTTCTAATTATTGCTATTTTGTAGTAACGACCCCCTTGAGAAAGATTCGCGCTGTTATAAAATTAAAATAGACTTACGGGACAGCTGATCACTGTTTCGCCTGTGCGGGAAAAGCCATTTCCAGTCAATTGGCCGGAGATGGCTTTTTCTTGTTAGGCGTAAATAGTTACGCCAGTTTCGGGAAAGTTCCTGTATGGGTTAGTAGAAGGGCAGTTCGACACTTTGAAAAATATTGCGTGTACATAGGTGAGAGCCCCGACACTTTTGGAAATTTTGCGTAATCACCTATGAGGGGGCAGAAAGTTCCGACACTTTTCGGGAAAAAGGGGAATATACGCTTAGGGGAGTGAAAGTGGTGAAGAAAGTGAAAATATTTCCGTCAGTTTTACAAAAAACGTCGTATGTAGCTAGTAGAGGGTCGAAAAAAATGAAAATATTTCCGTCAGTTTTCCAAATCCTTGCGTATGTAGCTAGTAGGAGGCATTGAAACTATGAAAAACAAGCATTTTGAGGCAGGGAATCTCTATTTGGCTACGTATTTACTTTATTGCGGGTTTGCCATGCGGGGTATTGAAGGTTCGGGGAGGCTTAAGCGGGTCTTGTTTGACGACATCCCGGCTGTTCATAAGGCCTGCGAGGACTTTTATGCCGATTCAGAGGCGCGCAAGCTGTTTGATTGTTACCGAAGGGTTAAAGATTATCTATTTCAAAACGGAGTGTAACGATGGAAGACGAGAGAAGAAAAGAGAAGAGAACGATGGAAGAGGTTATTCCTCAGGAACTGCTCAAATTGTCTTGTTGGGTTGGGTACGAGCTTAGGCGCAATAAAGACCGCACCGACAAGGTCCCGATGAACGTCCTGAGCGGACGTCCTGCCAAAACAAACGATCCAAGCACATGGACGGATTATACGACCGCAAGCGATCTTGCGCTTCAGCGCGGGTATGCGGGAGTAGGCTTTGTATTCCAGCCACCATATGTGGGCGTGGATATCGATCATTGCGTCAAAGATGGAGCCATCGTGCCTTATGCGGTTGAGATTCTCAAGGCGCTAAATTCCTATTCCGAGTATTCGCCAAGCGGCACCGGTATTCATATTCTTTGTAAGGGCAAGATTGCCCGGGCCTGCAAGATTTCAAAGATCGGCTTGGAGATTTATACAAAGGGCCGATTCTTTACCGTTACCGGCAACCGCCTTGAAAACTATCCGGCTGAACTGAAAGAATGTACCGATGCGCTTAAAGACATATTCGGTCGGTTTGTAGATAAAGCTCCCGCGAACGAGATCCTTTCCTTAATCGCCAAGAGCAAAGACGCGGAGAGATTTCAGCGGCTTTATTCCGGCCAATGGCAGAATGATTATCCCTCTCAAAGTGAAGCGGATCTGGCACTCTGCAATAAGCTGGCGTTTTGGACAGGCAAAGACTCCGGGCAGATGGATGCGTTATTCCGGCAGTCCGGCCTTATGCGGCCCAAGTGGGATGAAAAGCATTTCGGAGATGGCCGGACTTATGGTCAGTCGGTTATCGAAAAGGCGGTGAATGATTGTCGTGAGGTTTATACGCCATCGCGACCAAGCCTGCTGATAGCCAGAAAGGTTAATGCCAATGAGGTCGCTGACGAAATCCTCAAACATCATCGGCTAATCAACTTCGCTGACACCTATTACGAATATAAAGGCGGATGTTACCGGCCGCTCTTTATCGAGGAGGTTCAGAAGTGGATCAAGGATGCGTGCGGGGCCGGGTTTTCGGCGAGCAAGCTTCGCAATGTTCTGGTTGCTCTTAAGACCGAGACTTTCATCAAGCCGGACATCATTAATGGCATCACGCTCTTTAATGTCAAAAACGGGCTTTATGACATCGACAAGATGAAGCTCTTGCCGCATTCGGCGGACGTCTATTCCATCAACCAGCTTAATGTGACATATCGCGAGAACGCCGAGTGTTTGTTGTGGCAGAAGAGTCTTGATCAGATATTCGAAAGCGACGCGGCCCGGATTATGCTTTTGCAGGAGTATTTCGGCTATTGCCTCACCCGAGACAATGATTATGAAAAGGCGCTCTTTTTGTTTGGCGAGGGGGCCAACGGCAAGAGCGTTGTTTTGTATGTACTCGAGGAGCTTATCGGCAAGGATAATTGCTCATCCATTCCGCTTGAGAAGTTTAACGATTCCCATTACATCGCCCGGCTTCGGGACAAACTGGTCAATATCAGCCTTGAAACCAATGCCAAGACAAATGTCTATGACAACATGTTCAAGGCGATCGTGACCGGCGATACGATCTCCGCTGACGAAAAATACGGCCAGCCGTTTCAGTTCAAACCTTACTGCAAGCTTCTTTTCTCAACTAATAACATGCCGCGCGTGGGGGATAAGACCGAAGGGTATTACCGGCGTCTTTTGATTCTTCCTTTTAACCGGCAGTTTTCCATAGAGGAACGTGATCCCAAGTTAAAGCACAAGATCGTGGCCAGTGAATTGGACGGTATTTTCTTGTGGTCTCTTAACGGCCTTACGCGTTTACGAAAACGCGGGTATTTCGAGGAGAGCGCATCGATGCAGACCGTGAAGGACGCCTATCGCAAGGAGAACAATAACGTCATTATTTTCGTTGAGGAGCAGTGCATTTTGGATGCTCAGGCAGACGTAAGCTATGACGCCCTGTATGTGGCTTACCGGGACTGGTGCCTTGAGAGCGAATACCGTCCGCTTAGCAAGATCATGTTTGGCCGAGAGATCTTGCGTCAATATACCGTTATCAATAGAGGGCGGTGTGGCGCATCGCGTCGATGGGACGGCATACGCATCCGCAAGGAGGGTGAGGTTGATTATTCGGAGCGGCCATTCTAATGACAGCTATGACGATTATGACAGAAATTTTCATTAATTGTGTTCGTAGGTTGGGAGTAAGGAGCAGGAGGATTGAGTGCGGGAAGTAAAAAGATAACCATGAGAAAAAATGTCATTGTTGTCACTGGTAGCTTAAGGCCGGTTCACGGGTCCTTCCAAGGAGGTGTCGGCCGCGGGTCGGGCGAGGCGCAGTTTGTCAGTGATACAAAATTTTAAAAAAGCGATGTCATGTCATATGGGGTTATCGGGAGAACGTTAAAATCGGGTCAAAAGTTGCTGAAATAGGCGTTTTTTGAGGGAAAAAGGTCAAATTTGGGGGATTTCATGGGTTTTGGATGGCGTTTTGACTGACATCCTCTGACATTTTGGATGTCAGTATGTCAGTAAAACCGGACACAACCGGACATTTGCGATGTCCGAATGTCCTATTGGGCAGTGGGAAAAATGGACAAGGATGTAAGCACAAATAAGGATCAGGCGGTTACCCTGCGGGGCTGGGAGGCTTTAGAGATAAAGCTTAAAAGCCGCGGTTTGTCTTGTGCCGAAATCCAAGAAGCCCGAAAGTCATTCTTTGAGGGGATTGAAACGCTTGCAAAAATGTTTATGACGATTTATTCCGCGGAGAAAAAACCACTTGTATAAGGTTGTATATTACGGTATACTGGGCACCAATAGTTGAGGATGCCAAATATGAAAACTTACACCATGACAGAGACTGCAAAGATGTTGGGTGTGCACCGCCAGACCATGATCAATTGGATCCGCAAAGGCTGGGTCAAACCCAAACGCGATTATAAAGACTGGCCGGTGTTTACGGATGAGTGTATCGCCAAGATTAAAGAGTGGCGGGAGACGTTAAAAGAAGGGTGATTTAGGGATGAAGCGATATAGGGCAACAAATTTCTTTATTGATTGCATTAGAAATATTCCTGTGCCGCAGGAAATAAAACAGCATGTTGCTAGTCGTTACGGCGATTTGAATCTTGATGAAAAATTTGAGAGATATATGTCTTTTAAGCCACCTTCGTTACGGGTAATTACTGAATATCATGATTTACTGCAAGAAATAGAGGATTGCTTCATTTATGGTTTATATTATCCCGCATTAACCTCCGCATGTTGTTTGGGCGAAAGGATTTTTAATATTCTTTTACTGCGACTTCGAGATCATTATAAATCTAGTGAACACTACAAGCATATATATAGAAAAGATTCATTCGATGATTGGTCGAAATCGGTAGACATATTATGTGATTGGAAGGTAATTATCTCAGATGAGATAAAAGTGAAGTATATGGAGCTTAAAGATATTCGGCACGAAGTTATTCATTTTAATAAGCTGGAAGACATTGAGGCCAAAACTTTAAGCGCTTTAAAAATAATTTATGATATTACGACATATTTTTTTGCGGTAGGCGCAAGAGAAGATATCTATTTCTGGTCACCTGGTGAAATATATATAAAGAAGACTGCTGAGGAAAATCCGTTTGTTAAGGAAATGATAATCCCACATTGTATTTTAACTGGCTACGGACATCGTGTTGAAACGGTCAAAGGACAAAATTTATTACGGGATGAAACTGTTTATGAAAATAAGGAAATTAGCGATGAGGAGTTCATAGAATTACGTAAGGCGCAAAGGGTATAAAATGAGAGTAGCGTTATATACAAGAGTCAGCACAGAGGATCAGGCGCGGGAAGGCTTTTCGCTGGAGGTTCAGAGGGCATATCTTTTGCAATACGCGAAAAATTTCACCTGGGATGTTATTTGTACCATGTCAGGCAGGGATGTTTATGTGGATGATGGCTATTCCGGCGGGAATATGGACAGACCGGCGCTTCAGCGGCTTTTGTTTGACGCGCGTAATAAACAATTTGATCTTGTTTTGGTCTACAAACAAGATCGTTTAAGCAGGCGGCTCAAGGATCTGCTGGGATTGCTTGAGGAGTTTGATTCACTTGGTATCGGATATAAATCAGCCACCGAACCGTTTGATACTACGTCCAGCGCGGGAAAGATGGCGATTCAGATGCTTGGTAGTTGCGCAGAGTTTGAACGCAATCGTCTGGTTGAGCGCGTATTTCCCGGCATGGTCGTAGGGGTTAAGCGTGGCCACTGGCAGGGCGCGAGGTATGCGCCGTATGGCTACAGATATAATAAAGACGCCAAGAAACTGGAAGTCCATCCGGAGGAAGCAAAGATCGTTAAAGAGATTTATGCGATGTATATCAGCGGCAAAAGCACTTCGCAGATTGCCGGGCATTATTACGCTCTCGGGATTCCATCGCGGCAGGGAGGCCGGTTTTATAACAAATTCATCTCCAATATTCTGCAGAGCAAAGTTTATCTGGGCATGCTGGTGTGGAACCGTCGCCGCTACAACACAAAAGAGAAAACTAAGAACGGCGAAGGTAAAGGGTATAAGTATGTGAATAACGATCCCTCGAAGATTATTGAAGTATTCAATACCCACGAGGCGATCATCACGCAAAAAGATTTTGACGAGGCAAGAGAGCTTCTTAAACGGAACCGCACCAATGGCGTGGTTAGGTTTAGAAATAATGTTTATCATCTTTCTGGAATCATAAAGTGCAATGAATGCGGCGGTAATTATCGCGGAATTATGTCTACCGTTAATCATCGCACCAAGATGCGCAGGCCGTGGTATCGTTGCTCATCGAAGGGCATTCCGCATATTAAGTGCAATAATAAATCGGTTACGGCTGACGCGCTCAATAGGCCGATATGGGATATTATTGAAGTCATCCGAAAGAATATCCATGTCATCGAGGAGTTGGGTGACATGATCAAATTAAGCGCTTCTGAGCCGGAGCAATTATACATTGAACAATTGGAGGAGAAGGAAGCGCATCTTAAGAAAAATATTGAGAAGCAACGGGGGATTTACGAGCTTTTCTCGGAGGATAAGATTAATCTTGCGCTCTACAAGGAAAGAGCAGAGCTTTTAAGTAATGAAGAGAAAAAACTAAAGCAGGATATCAAGGCGATTCAGCTCAAGATTCTGGATAAGCGCAATTCCGCAAACCTTGTTAAGGCGACGCAGGATTTCCTTTTGAGGTTGCGGAACACGCCGGATGACCACCAGTTGGATTATCTGGTCAAAACCTTTATGCGGATCATCTTCAAGTCGATTCACATCCAGAATCAGGAGATCGTGAAGTTCGAGCTGAATGAGCCGTGGAAGACTTGCTATGAAGAGGGGACAAAATGGTTGAAAATGAGCGAAAAGACGACAAATCAGGCAATTCCGGGGGCAAAAGCGAGAAGAAGTTACGAGTGCTTTTGCGCACCTTCGGATGTCAAATGAATGCGCGGGATTCGGAGGTTATCGCTGGTTTGTTACGATCTATGAACTATGAACTATCAACTGATCCTAAGGCTGCTGATGTAATAATCCTGAATACCTGCGCGGTTAGGCAGCATGCGGAGGATAGGGTCTGGAGCCAGATAGGTGCCTACAAAAATGAGTCACAAAGTCACAAAGTCACAAAGTCACCAATAATTGGCCTTGTGGGGTGTATGGCGCAGAATTATAAAGATAAGGTTTTTGAGATAGCGCCTAATGTGGATTTTGTTGTTGGCCCAACGGATATACATAAGATACCGGGGATAATAGAGATACTTGTTCATGGTTCACAGTTCATGGTTAATGGTAAAAGCATGTTTGAGAAGAAAATTTGGGAAACGGATAGTCTGGTGAGGCCCGATGAGATTTATCATACCGGATTTTATGCGGATAAGAATCATGCTTTTGTGGTAATTTCAGAAGGCTGCGAAAATTATTGTTCTTATTGTGTTGTCCCTTATGTCAGGGGAAATTTGCGTTCGCGAAAGCCAGAGGATATAATCAAGGAAATTGAGCAGGCAATTGATAAAGGAATAACGAGTATTACACTATTGGGGCAGAACGTAAACGCCTATAAGTTCATAGTTCATGGTTCAGAGTTCATAGATTTTGTTAAATTATTGGAAATGGTTAATAGGGTTAAAGGGCTAAAGGAATTTAGTTTCCTTACTTCGCATCCTAGGGATACAACAAATGAACTTTTTAAGGCAGTGGCAGGCTTTGACAAGCTCAAGAAATCACTGCACTTGCCGGTGCAGTCAGGTTCTGATAAGATACTTAATTTGATGAATAGGGGTTATACCAGAAAATTCTATTTGGATTTAGTGTCTAATTATCGTAAAATAGTTAAAAATGGGGTATTAACTACTGATGTTATCGTAGGCTTTCCCAGTGAATCCGAAGAAGATTTTATGGATACCTACAATTTAGTCAAAGAAGTTGAATTTAACTCAGCCTACATATTCAAATATTCTCCGCGGCCTCATACCGAAGCCTTAAAATTTGCCGATAACATCGATGCGCAGGAAAAGAATATGAGGCATAAGAAGGTCCTGGATTTACAAAGGAAAATCTCCAAAAGCACGAAGGGTTAAGTTATGCGTATAACTATAATTTTATTCCTGGTTTTAGCCTTTGTTTCAACTGGCGTTTACGGCCTTAACCTTGATAATATAAAGATCAAATACCTCCAGGGGGATTATAAGGCAGCGATAAAAGAAGGAGAAAAATTGGTATCTTCCTCAGACCATTCTTCTTACGGTATTGATGAGCTTTATTATCTGCTTGGTTTAAGCTATTTGCAAGACGGAAACTATTTAAGAGCCTCGGATATATTTGAAATAATTATAAATGAATTAAAACCTGCAAAGTATAAAGACAAAGCGAAGCTCGGGCTTGGGGATGTTTATCTTTTAAGAGGAGATTACAATAAGGCAGATTTGATTTATAAAGAGCTATTGGGTAATGAGGAGCTACGCGCGCGTATTTATTACCGTTTAAGCGAAACCGGGTTTAAGCTTGGCAATGCCGCTCAAGGCAAGGAATATTCGGAAAAATTAAAAACGGAATTTCCATTAAGCCTGGAAGAAAAGAATGACAGGGATTTTTGCCTGATTGATAAAAAAGATGTTACTTATTATTCGGTGCAGGTGGGCGCATTTTCCAGCCAGGATAATGCCAAAAACCTGGTGCAGGAATTGCTTAAAAAAGGGTACTCTGCATACATAGAAGAAGCGACCCTTGATTCTTCCTCTTCTTATCGTGTAAGAGTGGGCAAGCTTTCAGAAAAACAGGATGCGGAAAGCCTGGGAAAGCAACTGTCCGCTGAAGGTTATCCTACCAAAATCTGCCCCTGATGGCCGTCCGTAAAAGCATGATTTCGGTATCAAAGGACTATAATACAAGCGCAAAAAGCCGTACCGGGAAGGAAAAGATCATTTTTCTTGCCGGCCCTACTGCGTCCGGAAAAACCGATATTTCAATTGCGCTGGCTAAAAAGATAAACGCAGAGATAATCTCTTGTGATTCGATGCAGGTTTATAAAGGGATGGATATTTTGACAGCAAAACCTACGGCGTTCCAACTTAAAAGTATCAGGCATCATCTGTTCGGCACGGTGCCGGCGGCCAGGGATTATAGCGTATCAAAATTTAGAAGCGAAGCAGTAAAAATAATAGAGCGCATATTGAAAAAAGGCAAGGTTCCGCTGTTTGTAGGCGGAACCGGGCTCTATATTTCGGCATTAATAGACGGGCTCTTTCAGCAGGGCAGGCCAGATATGAAAGTCAGAAATAAACTTTATGCGGAGGCTTTAAAAACAGGGAGCCCGGCGTTGCATGAAAGGCTTAGGCTTATTGATCCTGCGGCTGCAGCTAAGATCCACCCTAATGATACCAGACGCATTGTAAGAGCTATTGAAGTGTATATTTCTACAGGAAAGCCTATATCAGAATTACAAAAGCTGCGCAGCGGGCTTTACAGCGATTATGACGTAAGGATTTTTTGTATCAATATGGACAGAAAATTTCTTTACAACCGGATAAACAAAAGAGTTGATAGAATGTTCAGGCTTGGGCTTATAAACGAGGTGCAAAAGTTGCTAAGAAACAAATTAAGCAAAACTGCCAGATATGCAATAGGGATAAATGAATTAAAGAAATATTTCGATTCCGATATTTCCATTGAAGAGGCAAAAGAATGTATGAAACATAACAGCCGGCTTTATGCCAAAAGGCAGTTAACCTGGTTTAGGAAGGATAAAAGGATAAAGTGGGTAACGCTAAAGCCGGGGGAGAGGGCTTCGTCTGTTGCTGAAAGAATAAATAAGCTTTTGGGGGCGGCAAAATGAGGTGTATACTAATTAGCATTGTTTTGGCATCATTTGCAGCGCTGCTTTTTACCGGCAGCGCCGTTTTTGGCCAAGGAATAGAGGCAAAGACAGATATAAAAAGTTACTATGTAGGCCAAGATGTAAAAATAACTTTTTTAAATATGAGCGATGATGTAATTTACAGTATCGCTGCCAGCTCTACGCCTCAATTTGCCATCAACAGGCTTGAGAAGAAGGAGCCTGACGGTTCCTGGGCAGCGTATGAAGTCAATTGCAGCATGCCCGAATGTGATATAGATTTTGATGCGCCGGTTGCAATGCAGCCGCAAAATAACGCGATTATTTTATGGAAGCCGCAGGTATATGTCAAAGGGGACAATGGCAAAAACAGGTTGGCGCAGCCCGGAACGTACCGTATTATATTAAATTACCAGATAAGAGAAAGCGATGATTCAAAGGATTGGCGGTGGCTTGAAGCCAGGACCAATGAGTTTGAATTGAAATGACACTTGATTATGGAAAGAGCATTACTTGTAACTATAAGATTTAAATCTCAGAGAAATACCTGGTCTATTGACGAGATTGCCTGTGAACTTGAAGACCTGGTTGCTTCCTGCGGGGTAGAGATCGTGGATAATATAAGCTGTGTGTGCGATAAGCCCACGCCGAATTTATTGATAGGAAAAGGAAAGACTG
This sequence comes from Candidatus Omnitrophota bacterium, assembly GCA_003598025.1. Lineage (NCBI taxonomy): Bacteria > Pseudomonadati > Candidatus Omnitrophota > Candidatus Omnitrophota bacterium. Next base: position 416,041 of record QZKH01000003.1, on the reverse strand, counting down.
AAGAGATCGCCCTGATATGCCAGGAAGAGAAAATCGATGTCGTTATCTTCAGCCATGATTTATCCGGGATACAGCAGCGTAACCTCGAAGATATAATAGGCAAGAAGACAATAGACAGGACTCAGCTTATTCTTGATATATTCGCAAAGCACGCCAGGAGCCCCGAAGGAAAGATGCAGGTGGAGTTAGCCCAAAGCGAATATCTTTTGCCACGGCTTATCGGCAAAGGGCTTGTATTATCCAGGCTCGGAGGCGGGGTGGGGACCAGCGGGCCGGGAGAGCAGAAGCTTGAAATTGACCGCAGGCGTATTAGAGAAAGAATTATACGCCTTAAGCATGAACTTAAGCACCTGGAAATGCACCGCCAGACAATAAGAAAAAAAAGGAAAGACAATTCTATACCTCAAATAGCTCTTGTAGGCTACACGAATGCCGGCAAGTCCACTCTTCTTAATACCATAACTAAATCTTCGCAAATAGTGAGCAATAGCCTGTTTACTACCCTTGACCCATTAACAAAATCCTTTACCTTGCCGAATAATGAGAAAATTGTTATTTCGGATACTGTAGGTTTTTTAAGCGAATTACCGCATCATTTAATTGAAGCATTTAAAGCCACGCTTGAAGAGGTTGTATATGCGGACATATTGATCCATGTCTTGGATATAAGCCAGTCTATGGCAGAGAAGAGAGCCGAGGCTGTGTTTAAAGTCCTGGATGAATTGGGCGCTAAAGATAAACCGATGATTACTGCGCTTAATAAGATAGACCTGGTAGAGGACAATGAATACCTGGAGAAGATGAAGAAAACATTTGCCAACAGTGTTTGTATCTCGGCAAAGAACGGGAAGAATTTTGATGTTTTGTTTGAAAAAATAACTTCAATGTTCGTTAACCATAACATATCAAAAGAATTCAAGCTTCCTCTAACGCGCATGGATCTGGTAAACCTTCTGTATCGCCAAGCCAGGATAGAAGAGATTAAATACCTGCAAGACAGCATAAAAATCAAAGCCAGCCTTCCTAAAAATGTATATCAAAACCTGCTAAATATAAAAGAAATAAAGTGGTTAGAGTAGTAACCAACAGTAATCTGCGCTATAACTAATTGTTAGTAAATATGTTATGTAACTGTTAGATTATCTAACAAAAAAAATAATATTATCTTGACAAGATAATTATGTTATGATATACTTCTATAAGATAAAAAGGAGGCAGAAATGCCGATGTTTGATATTTACATTAGCCCTGACGAGCCGGTCTATGTCATTAGCGTGGTAAGCAGGCTGGTAGATATACCTATCTGGACTTTACGGCAACTGGATAAAAGCGGAGTGCTTAAACCTAAGCGTATAGGTAAAAAAAGCAGGCTATATTCTTTGAAAGACATAAAAAAGCTGGAATACATACATTATCTGATGCAAGAAAAGCATGTTAATATTCATGGTATAAAGTTAATCCTTGAGGTTGAAGGCAAATAATTAAATTTTTTTGTTTTATGATTAGCACTCTTTAAGATGGATTGCTAATTTGAGAAATTAAAATTAAGACAAATTTTAAGGAGATTAATATGAGATTGGATAAACTTACAGCGAAAATGCAGGAAGCTTTACAAGAAGCAATAAGTTTTGCTACTGAATCAGGCCATCAACAAATAGACCCTGAACATCTGGAGTATATCCTTATTAAACAGGAAGAATCTATCTTTGCTGACACCCTTGATAAACTCGGTGTTTCTATTGCAGGCCTCATAAAAAAGCTGGAGGAATATTTGCATAATAAACCTGCCGTAAGCGGCCAGGGCTCGCAGGTTTACTTTTCAGGGCGCACAAATAAACTGTTTGCTCAGGCGGCAAAAGAGGCGGCCGGGCTTAAGGATGAATTCATTTCAGCCGAGCATGTGCTTCTGGCTTCGCTATCAGATAATGAATCATTGATTTTAAGGGAACTGAAGAATAACGGGATTGATAAAGAAAAGGTTTTAGCATCGCTTGCAGAGTTACGCGGCAGCCACAGGATAACTGACGAGAACCCGGAAGAGAAATTCAACGCTTTAAAAAAATACGGCCAGGACATTACTGAATTAGCCGCGCGTATGAAACTTGATCCGGTTATCGGCAGGGATAAAGAAATCAGGCGCTTAATCCAGGTGTTATCGCGGCGGACCAAGAATAACCCCGTATTGATAGGCGAAGCAGGTGTCGGTAAGACTGCGATAGTTGAAGGGCTTGCCCAAAGGATAATTTCTAAAGATGTGCCTGAGGGCTTAAAAGATAAAAAGATAATAGCGTTGGACATGGGTAGCTTGGTCGCCGGGACGAAATTCAGAGGGGAATTTGAGAACAGGCTTAAAGCCGTATTGCGTGAGATACAAAATAAAAACGGGCAGATAATTTTATTCATCGATGAACTTCACACTATAGTCGGAGCCGGAGCCGCAGAGGGCGCTATTGATGCCTCTAATATGCTTAAGCCTTTGCTTGCACGCGGGCAATTGCGCTGTATCGGAGCTACTACTTTGGATGAATATAGGAAATATATAGAGAAAGACAGGGCTTTAGAGCGAAGGTTCCAGCAGGTTTATGTTAATGAACCCGGTATTGAGGATACCATCGCTATTTTACGCGGCCTGAAAGAAAAATATGAGATACACCATGGCGTGCGTATCAAAGATTCTGCGATTATCGCCGCTGCGATGCTATCGCACCGCTACCTTACGGAAAGGCATCTTCCTGATAAAGCGATAGATTTGATCGATGAGGCGGCTTCACGTTTACGCATTGAGATAGACAGCATGCCTGCCGAGATTGAATTTGTGCAAAGAAGGATCGTCCAGCTTGAGGTAGAGAAGCAGGCATTAAAAAAAGATAAAGACCAGCCTGCCGTAGAAAGGCTTAAGAAGATAGATGCGGAGCTTGAAAATCTGAATAAGGAATTGTCAACGAAGAAGAAGCAATGGGAGAAAGAAAAAAGCATAATATTAAAAATCAAAACTATCAAGGAGAATATCGAAGAATTGAAAAACCAGGCGCAGGCAGCTGAACAGTCGGGAGACCTGGGTAAGGTTGCGGAGATCAAATACGGAAAATTAAGAGAATTAGATATTGAGCTTAATAAATATAACCAAGAGTTTTCCAGGCTTGAGAGTGGTTTAGGGATGCTGCGCCAGGAAGTCAATGATGAAGATATCGCTGAGATTGTCGCGGAGTGGACAGGCCTGCCTTTAACTAAGCTTATGGAAGCCGATACCCAGAAGCTTCTTAAGATGGAAGAGCGCTTAAAGAGCAAGGTAATCGGCCAGGATGAAGCTGTCAGCATAATTTCAAGCTGTATACGGCGCTCCAGGTCCGGACTCTCCGATGAGGCAAGACCGATGGGTTCGTTTATATTCTTGGGCCCGACAGGAGTAGGCAAGACCAAATTAGCCAAAACACTTGCATGGTTTTTATTTGATGACGAAAATGCTATTTTGAGAATAGACATGTCTGAATACATGGAGAAGTTCAGTGTTTCCAGGTTGATCGGCGCCCCTCCAGGGTATGTAGGCTATGAGGAAGGCGGGCAGCTTACCGAGAAAGTAAGAAGAAGGCCGTATTCAGTCATATTGCTTGATGAGATAGAAAAAGCGCATCCGGAAATATTCAATGTGTTATTGCAGATACTTGATGACGGCAGGCTTACTGACGGCCAGGGCAGGACGGTTAATTTTAAGAACACAGTGATAATCATGACTTCTAATATAGGCCAGGAGCTGATACAGCAGCAGGCAAGCCTTGGATTTAAGCCTAACAAGCTACAGAAGGATAGCTTCGCCGATATGAAAGAAAAGCTCCTTGATCAGGTAAAAGGGTATTTCCGCCCGGAATTCATAAACAGGATTGACGATATAATAGTCTTTAATCCTTTATCTAAAGAATCTGTTGAAGAGATCGTTGATATTGAATTGCTGCCCGTTAAGAATAAGCTCAGCCAGCTTGGCATTGAATTAAAGGTATCGGCAAAGGCAAAAGCCTTTCTTTCGGGAAAAGGTTTTGACAGTAATTTCGGAGCCAGGCCCCTTAAAAGGGCGATTCAGAAATACGTACAGGATCCGCTTTCAATGAAGATACTGGATGGTTCTTTGAAATCCGGCAGCAAAGTGTTGGTAAATGCCGACAAGGAAGCCCTTGTTTTTGATATAGGCTAATAAGTTAACTTTTTTAGTAATATAAGGTTAAATGCCTTGTTGACAAACATCGATTTTGTGTTAAAATTTCTATTTAGCATTCTAAGGGGTAAAGTGCTAATTTAGAAAAAGCGAGGTTTTTATGGTAAGAACAGTTGATTATAATAGCAGAAGAAAAGCAGTCTTATCTCTGGCTATTAACAAATATATTAAAGATGCTTCTCCAGTTGCTTCAGATGACCTGGCGGAAGAATTCAGCTTAAGTTCGGCAACAATAAGGAATATACTCTGTGAGCTTGAGAATGAAGGATATCTTACTCACCCTTATACCTCAGGAGGCCGCCTTCCTACAAATAAGGGATACAGGTATTATGTTGATTTCCTTATATCGCAGATGGAATTGCTGGATGATGAAAAAGAGCGTATTGTAAAAGACTGCAGCAGTAAGATCAATCAGCTTGAAGACGTACTTGAGAATACTTCGGAGATAATATCCAAGATAACCAAATATACGGGGATAGTTTCCTTCCTGGATTGGCACGATAAGATATTCTATAAAGGCATAAGCCATATATTGGAACAGCCCGAGTTCCAGGACGCAGTCAAGCTTAAGGCTTTGATCAGATTGATCGAGGAAAAACAAAAACTACTTGAGATAATCAACCGGGATTTTGACAACAAGGTAAAAGTTTATATAGGCGAGGAGCTTCAATGCCCTGAGATGAGCCATTGCTCGATAGTTGTCTCTACCTACGGGAATAAGAAAAAACATAAAGGCAGGGTGGCGGTAATAGGCCCCTCGCGCATGGAATACGAACATATTATACCTGCTCTTGAGTATATATCAGAAGTTTTAGATGATGTTTTAAACAAATTTTAGACATGGAAAAGAATAACAAAGAAAAAAAAGAAGAACTTGTATCACAGGATAAGACAGTCACAATCAGCGAGGCTGAGTACCTTAAGCTTAAAGAGGCGGCAGCTAAAGCTGAAGACCATTGGGACAGGATTTTGAGGATGCAGGCTGAATTTGAAAATACTAAGAAACGCCTGGAACGAGACAAACAGGAATTTATAAAGTTTGCCAATGAAAGAATTGTAATGGAATTATTGAATGTGCTTGATGACCTTGAGCGTACAGTTGAACTGGCTCAAAGCAAGCATCAGGATTTATCGGCGTTTTTAAAAGGCGTAGAGATGATTTTAGCCCATCTCTACGAAATGCTTAAAGAGCACGGGGTAAAGCCTATTGAAGCAAAGAACAAGAAATTTGACCCCAGTTTTCATGAAGCTTTGATGGAAGAACAATGTGATGATTTACCGGAGCATACTATTGTAGAGGAATTACAAAAAGGTTATTTGCTTAATGACAGGGTCGTAAGGACGAGCAAGGTTAAGGTATCAAAAAAATGTCCACAGTCCACGGACCACGGTTCACAGGCATGATTGTTGATTATGGACTGTCGACCATTGACTAAAATAATAGAGGAGGTAGAGATATGGCAAAAGTTATAGGTATTGATTTAGGTACATCAAATTCTGCAGCAGCAGTTATGGAGGGCGGCAGGCCTGTGATTATACCTTCTGCTGAAGGCGCAGGTGTCGCAAGCGGTAAAGCCTTCCCTTCGTTTGTAGCTTTTACGAAAGATAGCCAGCGGTTGGTCGGGGAACCCGCAAGAAGGCAAGCTGCGATTAATCCTGAAGGCACGATTCATGCTGCTAAGCGTAAAATGGGTACGGACTATAAGTTTAAAGCCCATGGCAAGGAATATACGCCACAACAAATATCTGCGTTCATCCTCCAGAAAATAAAGCAGGATGCCGAGGCTTACCTGGGAGATAAAGTAGAAGAAGTTGTTATTACGTGCCCCGCATATTTTGATGATAACCAGAGGACCGCAACCAAGGATGCAGGTGAAATTGCCGGCTTGAAAGTTTTGAGGATTATCAATGAGCCCACTGCCGCATGCCTGGCTTATGGCCTGGAGAAGTCGCATAAGGAACAGAAGATAATGGTCTTTGATCTTGGCGGCGGGACACTGGACGTTACGATAATGGAGATGGCCCAGGGTGTATTTGAGGTAAAATCAACTTCCGGAGATACCCAGCTTGGCGGTACCGATATGGATAATATCCTGATTGATTATATAGTAAATCAGTTCAAAAGAGAAACAGGCATTGACCTGCATAACGATAAGATGGCAACGCAAAGGCTGCGTGAGGCAGCTGAAAAGGCAAAGGTGGAGTTGTCCTCTACTCTTACCACAGATATAAATCTGCCTTTTATTACCGCCGACGCAACCGGTCCTAAGCACCTTACTATGTCGATTACGCGCGCAAAGCTGGAGGAATTGGTATCTCCCATAATTGAAAAATGCAAACACCCTATGGAACAGGCGCTTGCAGATGCAAGGCTTAAATCCGCAGATATTGACAAGATCATAATGGTAGGCGGCCCGACAAGGATGCCGATAGTGCAAAAATTTGTCGAGGACTACGTAGGCAAGAAGATTGAGCGCGGAGTTGACCCTATGGAGTGCGTGGCTTTAGGCGCAGCAATTCAGGCAGCAATAATCAAAGGGGACATGAAGGATGTGCTTCTGCTTGATGTTACTCCTTTGTCTCTTGGCATTGAAACATTAGGCGGAGTAAATACAAAATTAATCGAGCGCAATACGACCATTCCTACGAAAAAGAGCCAGGTTTTTTCTACCGCGGCCGATAACCAGACTGCAGTAACTATCCGCGTTCTCCAGGGCGAGCGCTCTATGGCAAATGACAACGTGGAGCTGGGCAGGTTTGACCTTGTAGGCATACCGGCTGCGCCCAGAGGCGTACCGCAGATAGAGGTCGCTTTTGATATCGATGCCAACGGTATCGTGCATGTTTCAGCCAAAGATTTAGGTACGGGCAAAGAGCAATCCATAAGGATAACCGCGCCTAAGAAGTTATCTAAAGAAGAAATTGAAAAGATGGTCAAGGATGCTGAAAAATTCGCGGCTGAAGACTCAAAGAAAAAAGAAGAAATAGAGGTTATAAACCAGGCTGATACGCTGGTTTATTCAACTGAAAAATCTCTGAAAGAGTTCGGCGATAAAGTAAGCCAGGCTGAAAGGGCTGATATAGAAGCTAAGACCAATGATTTAAAACAGGCTATTAAGGATAAAAACGTCGATAGGATCAAAAAGGGCATGGAGGAGCTGACTAAGTCGTCCCATAAGCTTGCAGAAGAAATTTATAAGCAGGCAGCGGAAAAACAGCAAAAAGAAAGCAAAGAGTCACAAGGACACAAGGACACAAGGACACAAGAAAAGCCCGAGGATAAGAAGGACGACGTTATCGACGCAGAATATAAAGAGGAAGATGATAAGAAATAAATAGTTCATAGTTCATGGTTCATAGTTCATAGAGATATCCATGGACCATGATCCATGAACCATGATCAATGAACCAATATATGTCCACTAAACGCGACTATTACGAAATATTAGGGGTAAATAAAAGCGCTTCTTTAGATGAAATAAAGAAAGCCTATAGGCAGCTTGCTTTGCAATTTCATCCTGACAGGGTGCCGCATGAGCAGAAGAAGGAAGCAGAAGAGAAATTTAAAGAAATATCAGAGGCTTACGCTGTCCTTTCCGATCCCCAGAAGAGGGGGCTCTATGACCAGTATGGCCATTCAGGCATTGACCAGAAGTATGCTTACGAAGATATTTTCAAAGGAGCAGATTTTAGCTCGGTATTCAGCGATTTGTCCGATTTTGGTTTTGGCGGAGGATTGTTCGATGAAATATTCGGCGACCTTGGCTTTGATCTCGGGGGCAAGCCTGGCCGCCGCGGAGGCAGACGCGGGCGCGACCTGCAAATTGCCGTAAGTATAAGGCTTGAAGAGGCAGCAATGGGTACTGAAAAAACAGTAACTGTCCCGCGATATGAGATATGTTCAAATTGTTCCGGGACAGGGGCTAAGCCCGGTTCTAAGAAAACAACTTGTTCCCAATGCCGGGGTACCGGGAGAATGGTTGTTTCCAACGGTTTTTTTCAACTTACACAAACTTGCTCAAAGTGCGGTGGAGAAGGCACAATAATCCAGAGTCCTTGCCCGGTTTGTAACGGCCAGGGTAAGACCAAAGTTACCCGCAAAATAAAGGTCAAAATACCTCCCGGCGTCGATACAGGCTCTCAGTTGAGGGTAAGAGGAGAAGGCGAAGCCGGCACGTCTGCCAAGGGCGACTTGTATGTTGTAATTGAGGTTGAACCTCATCCGTTATTCCAGAGGCACGGCAATGATATATTAACCGAAAAGGATATAAGCTTATCTAAAGCTATTTTAGGTTCTGAAATAGAGGTGCCAACTTTATTAGGCAAAGTTAAGATGAAGATACCTGCAGGTACTCAAGCCGGCAAGGTGTTCAGGTTGAGGGCTAAAGGGATTGCAGATTTGCATGGCAGGGGTATAGGCGATGAGCTGGTTAGGGTAAATGTGCTGATTCCATCTGAATTGACCAGCGAGCAGAGAAGGCTGATAGAAGAATTTGCCAGGCTTTCCGGCGAAGAAATAAACAAGGAAAGCTTTACGGAAAAGATAAAGAAGACGTTTAGATAAATTAGTTCATAGTTGATAGTTCATTGTTCATAGCCTTGGTATTTTTTATGAACCATGAACCGTGAACCATGAACTAAAAGAAATGAGGTAAAGCATGCCTACATATGAATATGAATGTACAAACTGCGGACACCATTTTGAGCTATTCCAGTTAATAAATGATAAGCCGTTGGATAGATGTCCGAAGTGCAGTAAAAAAGTAAAAAGGTTGATCGGCGGAGGCTCTGGCATAATTTTTAAAGGGGCCGGTTTTTATGCCACCGATTATAAAAAAAGCAGTTCTTCCGGCTCGCCAGTTTGCCCTAAATCAAAAGAGGGCTGTGATGGTTGCGGCCATGGAAAATAATAAACTGCTTAAGTTTATTATTTATTGGCTTCCCGTAATTTTATGCGCGGGCCTTATATCCTACCTTTCTTCGATACCGGGAGATGATGTACCGGAATTATTCGAGAACCAGGATATTATTCTGCATATAATTGAATATGCGGTGCTTGCGTTTTTTGTCAACAGGGCGGTTATAGCTTATTTTAACTTAAGCTATACGCAGAGGTTCCTATGGATATTCATTTTTTGCCTGTTTTATGCTATACTTGACGAATGGCATCAGTCTTTTGTCTTAGGAAGAGAGCCTGCGTTGATTGATGTTGTTAATGACAGCATAGGCGTTTTTCTCACAAATTTATTTTATAAATGACCCGGATAAAACCTTTTAAGGCATTAGTTTATAATAAAGATAAGATCAAAGATATAGCATCAGTTGTCTGCCCGCCTTACGATGTCATATCAAAAGAGAAACAGGAGTATTTCCATCAAAAGCATAAAAATAACCTTATCCATATACTACTGGGTAAGGATACCCCACAAGAAGACAAATATAAGAAGGCCCAGGAATATTTTCAGAGCTGGGTGAAAGAAGCTGTGTTTTGCCAGGATGTATCTCCGGCGATATATTTTTACAGCCAGCGGTATAAGCTAAGAGGAGAAAGTAAAATCAGGCTAGGGTTTATCGCCCTCTTGCGCCTGGAAGAAGGCAGCTCCAAGGTTTTTAAGCACGAACATACCCGCCACCAGGCAATAGAGGACAGGTTTAAGCTTATGAGCGCAGTTAAGGCTAACCTAAGCCCGATATTTATAGTATTCCCGGACAAAAACAGGATTGTAACCCGTATCTTTAACCAGGCAATATCAACACAGGCCCCATTCATAGACTTAAAAGATGAGGAAGGGACAGAACATAAGGTCTGGCGCATTGATTCACCGGACGTTATTGCTTCTGTACAATCTGCTATTTCACATGAAGACACTTTTATTGCAGATGGTCATCATCGTTATGAGGTGTCATGCGCTTACAGGGACATGGTAAGAAAAAAGCATGCGGATAAACTAAGCGATGATGAACCGGTTGACTATACGATGGCATATTTTACCAGCGCAAATTCACTTGGCTTGACCATACTCCCTATCCATAGGCGGGTTATAGTCGGGCCTAATTTCAATACGGAGCATTTCATTACACAATTGAAGGAATTTTTCGCCGTTGAACCCATTAAAGACAAAGCCCAGCTTTTTTACCTTCTTGAGAAAGCCGCCAGAAACGAACATGCAATCGGAGCCTGCATTCACGGGGCTTTCTGGTTTATGAGGCTCAAGAACGTCAAAATACTGGATAAACTTATATCAGACAAACCTAAAGTTTACAGGACTCTTGATGTCTCTGTGTTGAACCACCTTGTTTTTGAAAAGATCCTGGGTTTTGCTTCTAAGGAAGCAGAGAGAATATCATATTATCATAATCAGGATGAACTCCTGGATGAGCTTGCCAAAGATAAAACTTCAATTGGTTTTTTCTTAAATCCTGTTAAAATAGAGCAAATAATGTCAGTCGCCCTGGAAGGAGAAAAGATGCCTGCTAAGTCGACTTTTTTTTATCCGAAGCTTTTATCCGGGTTATTAATCAACAAATTATAATATGGCTATTTTTGGAAAACCAAAATATACAATAGTAAGGCTTAAAAAGAAGGAAATACCTGAAGGGCTCTGGACTAAGTGCGAGAGCTGTTCAGCGGTTTTATTTAATAAGGCCCTTGATGAAAACATGAAGGTCTGCCCAAAATGCGGCTATCATTTTGTGCTTACTGCCTGGGAGAGGATCAACCTGCTTGTAGATAAAGAAACATTCCAGGAGTCCGACAAAGATATGTCTTCGCTTGACCCGCTGGATTTTAAAGGCCCGAAGACATACAAAGAAAAGCTGGCCCAGGACCAGCAGGCGACCGGGCTTAAAGATGCGGTGATAACAGGGCAAGGTTTAATAGACGGCAGAGATACCTTGATCGCCGTTACAGATTCAAGGTTCATCATGGGTTCAATGGGTTCGGTTGTCGGAGAGAAGATAACCCGCGTAATTGAAACAGCTACTAAAAAGAAGCTGCCGGTAATAATCATTTCCGGTTCCGGCGGAGGAGCCAGGATGTATGAGGGGGTTTTCAGCCTCATGCAGATGTCGAAAACTTCAGCTGCTCTGGCATATCATCATAAGGCAGGGCTTCCTTTTATATCGGTCCTGACCAACCCGACAATGGCAGGGATAATGGCATCGTTTGCAGGGTTAGGAGATATAATAATAGCAGAACCAAAAGCACTGATCGGGTTTACCGGGCCCAGGGTTATAGAGCAAACGATAAGGCAAAAACTTCCACCGGGTTTTCAGCGTTCCGAATTTCTCCTTGACCACGGTTTAATAGACATGATTGTAAACCGCAAAGATATGAAGGCCACTTTGGCCCAGTTGATTGACTATTTGAGTTGATTTTCTAAATTTTATTGTTTATAATATAGGCTTCAATTCACAAACCAATAAATAATTAAAGAGGAAGAATAAAAAATGTCTCAGGTAAGCCTTCAGAATGTTTCAAAGATTTTCCCTAATGGGACAAAAGTTGTAGATAATTTAAACCTTGGCGTTGAGAGCAAAGAATTCATGGTGCTGGTCGGCCCTTCAGGCTGCGGTAAGTCCACCACCCTGCGGATGATAGCCGGGCTCGAAGAGATAAGCCAGGGTAATATATTTATAGGAGATAAGATGGTCAATAATGTCCCGGCAAAAGACAGGGACATTGCCATGGTTTTTCAGAATTACGCATTATACCCGCATATGACCGTATTTGAAAATATGGCTTTTGGCCTGAAACTGCGTCGTTATCCGAAATCCGAAGTCATCTCCCGCGTAAATGAAGCAGCAGATATCCTGGGGATCAAACATTTACTTGGCCGCAGGCCGCGTGAGTTATCCGGCGGAGAGAGGCAGCGCGTAGCCGTAGGCCGGGCAATAGTAAGAAAACCCCTTGCATTTTTGTTTGATGAACCTTTAAGCAACCTGGATGCGAAGTTAAGGGTACAGATGCGCACCGAAATCCATAAACTGCATATCAGGATACAGACAACGATAATTTATGTTACCCATGACCAGGTTGAGGCTATGACCATGGGCAACAGGATAGCGGTAATGAAGGGCGGCGTAATCCACCAGGTAGCTGATCCGATAGAGGTTTATGACCATCCTAAGAATAAATTTGTCGCCGGATTTATCGGTTCTCCCCCGATGAATTTTATGGAAGGAAAACTGATAAAGAAGGAAGGCAGGATCTATTTTGACGAAGGCAAGATCTGTGTAAAAGTAGTCGAGGATATGTATAAGAAGCTTACTGCCTACGTAGGCAAAGATATAATTTTCGGCATAAGGTCTGAAGATATATATGACAAACTTTTTGTATCAGACGCCCCTCCGGGTAATGTGGTTACGGTGAATTGCGAGGTTTTTGAGACTATGGGTTCGGAAGTATTCCTGTACTTAAATACCGGCAATCATACTTTTATAGCCAGGGTAGGCGCGCATGATAAACCGCAGGTTAACCAGGATATGGATCTTGTTTTTGATATGAGCAAAGCTCACTTCTTCGATAAAGTCACTGAAGAGACGATAGTCTAGTATTTATCAAGCATTTACTAATAATTGTTAAAACTGGGAATTAAGATACGAAAGCCCGAATAGTTTTTAAGAATATACTTATATATTTAGCCTTCTATGTCTTCCTACCGGTTATTGTAATCCACTTACCTAAAGAGCCTTCGTTTATATTACTGCTGGTTTTCTACCTCGTTCATGCTATCCTTATTTTTTTCCTGTTAAGCAGGGCTATTAAAAAGAGAAATGCATTTGAAATAAAGAGCCAGCATACCCAGGAAAAAATCAATGTCCTTAAAGATGAGATCCTACGGAATTTTAAATTCTCCGATTCTATCTCTGAGAAAATAAAGCGTTACAGCAACCTCAAACATATACTTGAAGAATTGAATTCTGAGTTATCTTTGGATTATGTCTCGGATAGGCTGGTTTCCATTGCTTCTAAAGAAGTAGCTAAGGGCAGGGGTACGTGCATATTATACCTGGTTGAGCCGCATGAAAACGTAAAACTACGGTTATTTAAGTCAATGAAAGAAGACAGTAAACTTGTTATAAAGGCTAAAGAGGGGGACTTGTTTGATACCTGGGTTCTTAAACACGCTAATCCGCTTTTGATAGAGGATATAAAGAATGATTTCCGTTTTGATTTGAACCGGCTTGAAGCAGAACATTCCAGGCATATTTCCAGTCTTATCAGCGCGCCGTTAATCAGCGAGAACAGGTTTATTGCTTTATTAAGGATCGATAATCCCGGTCCGGGCACCTTTGCCCAGGATGACTTGCGATTTCTTGCAACGATCAGTGATTTCGGGGCAATTGCGATTGAGAACGGACAGTTGTTCCAGAGGACGCAGGAGCTGGCAATACGCGACGGGCTTACTTCTTTTTACCGCAAAGAATATTTTATCGACAGATTAAAAGAGGAATTAAAGAGAAGTCTGCGCCAGAAGAAGCCCTTGTCTATCCTTATGCTGGATATAGATTTCTTTAAGAAATATAACGATACCTACGGCCATACAGCTGGCGACCTGGTCTTAAAAAGGCTGACACAATGTATTTCTGAGAACCTTGCAGAGTATGAACCAATATTATGCCGTTTTGGAGGCGAAGAGTTTTGTATCGCGCTTACTCACAGGGACAAGGAGGAAGCATTTGCTGCCGCTGAAAATCTAAGAAAAGCAATCGGGCATCTCAAGCTTGTTTTGCGCAGGCAGCCTACCAATGTGACTGTTTCTATAGGCGTTGCTTCCTGCCCGAAAGATTCTACGGAAGAAGAGGATCTTTTATTTAAAGCTGATAAAGCCCTATATGACGCTAAAAAAAGCGGCAGGAATAAAACGGTAATTTTCTCTTAATATGATGATAATAAAAGTAATTATTCTGTTAATATTCACATGGGCGCTCTATCTTCGTATCAAAAAAGAGTTTGCCGTGATATATCAAAAATCTGCCAGAGATTATTCTAATTTCCAGAACGATTATAACGGCCTAATCCAGGAAGATATCAGGCAGAAAAAAGAAAGCTCTATTTTGGAGAAGGAACTACATGATACCATAGCGCTTTATGATATTACTAAACAAATATGCAAAAGCCTCGAGAAAGAGCGCGTATTTGAACTCTTTAGCAGCCATATCAATAGTTATATAAAAGTGCAAGACTGTAAATTTATTCAGGCAGAAGATGATCTATCAAAATATGAAGGTTATTCAATCATGCCCCTTAAGCTCGGGAACAAGAATATCGGCCACTTGGGCGTTAGCGGTGTATCGGATGAAGATAAAGATAAATTTAATATTCTCGGCCAGCAGTTTTTGCTGGGATTTAAGAGGGCGTATTTTTATGAAAAAATACAGGAGTTGGCGATAACCGATACTTTAACACAGGCCTTCAGCAGAAAATACTGCTTTGAAAGGCTGCAGGAAGAGCTTGAGCGTTCGAGAAAGATGAAGTATCAATTCTCCCTGCTTATGGTTGATATAGATAATTTTAAGGATATAAATGACCATTACGGGCATTTGGTGGGTGATGCTATATTGAGGGAGATTTCAAAAGCCATAAGAGACAATTCCCGGCAGATTGACCTTGTCGGCAGGTACGGAGGCGAAGAATTTCTTATAATTTTGACTGAGACCGACAGCTCAAAAGCAAAATTTGCTGCCGAGCGCATACGAGAAGCTGTAAGAAATAAACGGGTCAATGTTTATGATGAAGCCATCAATGTAAGCATAAGCGTGGGGATCTCTACTTTTCGCAATGACGCCAAAGATGCCAAGACTATGATTGATAGGGCTGATAAGGCATTGTACAGGGCTAAGGATTCAGGCAGGGATAAAGTGTGTGTCTATGACGACTCATGTGTGTAACTTCAGATATTTATTGATTTTAGGTGCCATTTAATATAAAATAATTCGCTATGAAACAAAATTTTATTATTGCCTTCGATGTGGGGGGGACCAACCTAAAATCAGCTTTATTGGATAGTGCCAATAATATAATCGATAGCAGTTCTACCAGTACCTCTGATTTTAAAAGTAAAGACAGCCTTATCCATGCGATAGTAAATCAAGCCAGCGGTATCAAGTCCAGGAATAAGTTGAATAATCAAAGGATATTAGGGGTAGGAGTAGGTTTGCCTGGTCCGGTTGATTTTAAGAATGGCGTAGTTTATTCTCTGACAAACATCCCGGGATGGAGGGATGTGCCGCTGAAAAAACTCTTAAGAAAAAAACTCGGGTTGGATGTATTTGTTGATAACGACGCTAAACTGATGGCGATGGCAGAGTTCCATGCCGGGGCAGCTAAAGGAGCTAATACAGCTGTCTGTATCACTTTAGGTACAGGCGTTGGCGGAGGGTTGATAATTGATGGCAGGTTGCATAGAGGATTTAATAACGCAGCAGGCGAGTTAGGTCATATGCCGCTTAATGAGGCAGGCGCTAAATGTAATTGCGGCTCTTACGCATGTTTAGAGACCTATATAGGTAATAAGGTGATTATGGGGAAAGCAAAGAATGCTTTCGGGCGCCAGGTGAGTCTTGAAGAATTAAGCCGTATGTCAAAGGCTGATAACGGTATTGCTAAAAAAATCTGGAGAGATTCCGGCCGGCAGCTGGGCATTGTTTTAAGCGGGATAGTAAACCTTCTTAATCCTGATTGTATTGTTATTGGCGGAGGGGTAAGTAATGCCGGAAAAGTTTTATTTGATGAAGTCAGAAGAACAGTCAAGGACAGGGCTATGGTTGTGCAGGCGCGCCATGTTAAGGTAATTAAGGCCATGCTGGGCAATGACGCTGGTTTAATAGGCGCAGGTATCCTCGTGAAGCAAAGTTTAATGAAGAGAAATTGATAATGCCAATAGATTATTCTAAAATGAGGGCCATAAGCAAAGTATTATTAACGATACTTTGCTTGTTGGTTTTTTCGGGAGCATCAGCCGAGGAGGCTAAAGATAATAAGCCGGTTATAGTTAATGCGGATGTTCTAGAGTATGCTACGGAAAAAAACGAAGTCGTAGCTTCGGGCAATGTTTCAATAACCTACAAGGGTTCAAAGCTTACTTGTGATAAGATCACCGTAGATACTGTTACAAAAGATGCGGTCGCTGAAGGTAATGTCAGGTTAGATGATAAGCAGGGTACTGTTGAAGGTAAGAAGATAATATACAACCTGGATTCCAAGACAGGTGTAATTATGGATGCGGAATTCAGGTCAAACCCCTATTTTGGCAAAGCTGCCAGAGTTGATAAGCCTAGCGAGAAAGAATTCATTGCTTTAGACGGTTATGCCAGCAGCTGCAGTTTTGATAATCCGCATTACAGGATAAAATCAGGCAAGATAAATGTGTTTCCCGATGATAAAATCCAGACTAAGAATGATGTATTTTTAATCGGCAAGATCCCTATAATGTACCTGCCCAGGTTTAACCACAGCTTGAAAGACCCCTTAATGCATGTGCAGGTTACTCCGGGTAAAAGCAAAGATTGGGGCCCGTATATTTTGACGGCATGGCGTTATAACCTCAGTGATACAGTCAGCGGCAGGATATATGCTGATTACCGTTCAAGGCTTGGTGTTGCCGAGGGATTCGGCGCAAACTATGTTACAAAGGATTTATTCGGGAAAGGCGATTTTAAATATTATTATACACAGGAAAGGGATAACACGCTAGAGCAAGGCACGCCTGCTGAATTTGAAAGATATCTGATCCGCTGGCGCCATAAATGGGATATTGACAGAAACACAGATTTGACTTCGGAGTATTATAAAATAACTGATTCCAAAAGGATAATAATTGGTTCAGATAATAATTTCTTAAAGGATTATTTCTATCGTGAATATGAAAAGGATTCCCAGCCTTTGTCTTATGTGCAGGTGCACCGTAATTTCACCAATTCCAGCCTGGACCTGCTGTTGCAGAAACGTGTCAACCGCTGGTACACTCAATTGGAGAAGCTGCCGGAGGTCAATTACTCTTTGCCCAGTATCCAGGTAGGGAATTCTTCGGTTTATTACGAACATACTTCCCAGGCAGCAAATTTTAATTATAAGTACGCAGTCCCTTCAGACTCTAATAATGATATCCAGATGTCCAGGTTTGATACGACTAATAAATTTTCTTTGCCGATGAAGGTGAGTTTCGTGAAATTTACCCCTTTTGTGATGAACCGCGAAACTTTTTATAGCAGCGACATAGGCAACTCAAGTGTGCATCCCAGGACTATTTTTTATACGGGAGCGGATTTGAGCACAAAATTTTTCCGTATATTTGATGTAAAAACAAATTTCCTGAAGCTAGATATAGATAAATTAAGGCATATTATCACGCCTACTATAGGATATGCCTATAATCATGAGCCTACAGTAAAGAGTTCGCAGCTAAAACAGATTGATTCTATAGATTCAATCGCTCAAAACAATTCCGTGACTTTGGGGATTTCGAACAAATTCCAAACGAAGCGCGATAATATTTCCGTTGATCTGGCGGACTTTAGAGTCTCCTCCATATATTACAACAAACCTGATTCCGGAGTCAAAACAGGGAGTTATCTTTCGGATATACTTTTTGAAATGGAGCTCCATCCTTATTCGTGGCTGAGCATTGATTCCGATGCCACCTGGGAACACTCTGGAGACCGTAACAGCGACCCGAATTACGGTAAGTTCTCTAGCATTAATTACGATATCAATTTTAATTTCGGAAATGATCGTGCTATCGGCATCGGGCAGCGTTATGAGAGGAAGGGCTCTGATGAAATAACCCAGAGCTTAAACTGGAGGTTAAATCCGAAATGGAAATTTTCTGCTTATTTGAGAAGTAACATAGGCAGCGATACTTCTGTAGCTAAAGGATTAAATGAACAGGAGTATACAATATCCCGGGACCTGCATTGCTGGTCATGGGATCTCACTTATAATGTTAAAAGAGACGAAGGCGAGACAATCTGGCTTATTTTCAGGCTTAAAGCGTTCCCTGAAACAGAATTTGGGTTTAATCAGAGTTATCACGGGCCTAAAACAGGGTCTCAATCTCAATAAAAACTAGTTTCATGAAAGGAAGGAAGTAATGAATATTTCTATAATCGGAGCAGGGTATGTTGGCTTGGTCACCGGAGCCTGCCTTGCAGAGCTTGGCAACCACGTAATCTGCGTTGATAATGACTCTAAAAAGATATCCAGCTTAAAAAAGAGTATTATACCTATATATGAGCCGGGCTTGAAAGAGCTGATTATAAACAATTTAAAAAAGAAGAGGCTTAAGTTTACAACCAATATAAGAGAAGCTGTTTCTAAGACCGTTATAACATTTATTGCTGTAGGCACTCCTTCGATGGAGAACGGGGAAGCTGATTTAACCTATATTGAGAATGTAGCAAGAAGCATAGCTGCCAGCCTGTCTTCTTTGAAGAAAAGAGATGATTACCATCTGATTGTGGAAAAATCTACCGTTCCAGTTGAAACGGGCAAATGGGTGCAGGAGACAATAGAGCTTAATTTAAAGCGAAAAATAAGTTTTGATGTTGCTTCTAACCCCGAATTCTTAAGAGAGGGCCAGGCTATAAATGATTTTATGAATCCGGACAGGATAGTTATAGGTGTGGAATCGAGGCAGGCCAAAGAAATGCTTATGAATTTATACAGGCCGCTTAACGCACGGATCGTGGTTACGGATATAAAGTCAGCAGAGCTTATAAAGCATGCCTCTAATTCTTTTTTAGCCACAAAAATATCCTTTATAAACGCCATATCTGATATATGCGACAGAGTCGGTGCCGATGTAGAAGAAGTAGCAGAAGGCATGGGTTTAGATAAAAGGATAAGCCCGGATTTCTTAAAACCAGGTATAGGTTACGGGGGATCATGTTTTCCTAAAGACTTGGATGCTTTTGTTAATATTTCCGGAAAGTTAGGGTATGATTTTAAATTACTTAAGGCAGTAAGAGAAGTGAACCAGACCCAAAGGAGCGCATATCTTAAGAAAATAAGAGATAATTTATGGATAATAAAGGATAAGACTATCGGCGTGCTCGGCTTGTCTTTTAAACCGAATACCGATGATATAAGAAATGCGCCTTCGATTGAGATCATTAAGGCGCTTAAGCAGGAAGGCGCGCATTTACGTGTCTACGATCCTCAGTCTATGGACAAGGCCAAGGGAGTATTAAAAGGCATAAGATTTTGTTCCGGGCCATATCAGGTCTGCCAGGGAAGCGACTGCCTGTTAGTTCTTACTGAATGGCCGGAATTCAAAGAGCTGAATTTTCTTAGAGTTAAAAAACTGCTCAAGAGGCCTTTGATCATTGATGGCCGCAATATCTATGATCCGCATATGATGAAGAAAACAGGCTTTATCTATGTATGTATGGGCAGAGGGCGTTTTTCAAAAAGATAATAAAGGAGTTAAGATGGATAGTTTTTTAGACGGTTTTAAAGCAAGGCTCAAGAAAAAAGATATAAAGATCGGAGTGGTTGGCTTGGGTTATGTAGGTCTGCCCCTTGCAGTTGAATTTGTGAAAAAGAATTTTATTGTCTATGGCATAGACCTTGATTTGGACAGAATCAAGAGTATCGGCCGCAGGCAATCATATATAACAGATATATCTACAGCCGAACTTAGAAAGATAATCGATACTAAAAGATTCTTTGCTTCCAATGATTTCAGGAATCTTAAGGGCGCAGATGTGGTGTTGGTGTGCGTGCCTACTCCGTTAAAGCGGAAGTACCATCCGGACATATCATATATACGTAATGCTATAAAAGCAATTTCTAAGAACCTGAAGAAGCGGGCTTTGATAATCCTGGAAAGTACCACTTATCCCGGTACAACCGAAGAGGTGATCTTGCCTATGCTTGAAGGCAGCAGCCTGCAACACGGACGCGATTTCTTCCTTTGTTTTTCTCCTGAGAGAATAGACCCTGGTAATGTCCGGTATCCCTTAAGTAAAATACCCAAGGTGATAGGGGGTATTAATAGCGAGGCCTCGTTAATGGGAGAGGCGGTTTATTCGGTTATAATAAAAAAGGTAATAAGGGTTTCTTCCAGCCGGATAGCAGAAATGGTCAAGTTATTGGAGAACACTTTTAGGATAGTCAATATCGGGCTGGTAGATGAAATGGCGATGATGGCCCATAAGATGGGCGTTGATATCTGGGAGATAATAGATGCTGCCAAGACCAAGCCTTTTGGGTTTATGCCTTTTTATCCCGGGCCGGGAGTAGGGGGGCATTGTATACCTAAAGACCCGCTTTATCTTTATTGGAAGGCAAAGAAAAGCGGATTCAGGTCTCGTTTTATAAAGCTTTCTTCGGATATGATCAATTCTATGCCTGCTTATGTCGTGGCCAGGGTTAAAGATCTGTTGTCGGCAAAAGGCAAGAAGCTTTCCTCTTCCAGAATCCTGGTTGTCGGTGCTACCTACAAGAAGGATGTCAAAGATTTAAGGAAGTCTCCTGCTCTTGACGTTATCCATATTCTTCAGGAGCAGAGTTTATCGGTAGCGTATAGCGATCCGTTGATCCCTTATTTGAAGTTTAAGGATATACATCTAAGGTCGACAGCTATCACCGGCAAAGGGCTGGCTAAGTTTGATTGCGTGATTATTGCTACTGACCATTCCAGCCTGGATTATAAATTGATCCTGAAAAATTCCAAAATTATCTTTGATACGCGCAATGTTTATAAAAATATAAATAACGATAAGGTGCATAAGCTATGAAAAAATTCTTGATAACTGGAGGAGCTGGTTTTATCGGTTCCCATCTCTGTGATGCGTTGATTGCAAAAGGGCATAAAGTAATATGCATGGATAATTTTATAACCGGGTCAAAAGAAAATATCCGGCACTTATTTAAAGAGAAGAATTTCAGCTTTATTGAGCATAATGTTACGAAATTCATTAACTATAGCGGTAAGTTAGATTATGTTATGCATTTTGCCTCGCCTGCTTCCCCCGAAGACTATTTGAAATATCCTATACAAACATTGAAAGTCGGTTCTCTGGGCACGCATAATGCCCTTGGCCTGGCAAAAGACAAGAAAGCGAAATTTATCCTTGCTTCTACATCTGAGGTCTATGGCGACCCGCATGTCCACCCTCAGCCTGAATCTTACTGGGGGCATGTCAATCCTGTGGGGGTGCGCGGATGTTATGATGAAGCAAAACGTTTCGGGGAAGCTATTGCTATGGCTTACCGCAGAGTGCATAGGGTTGATATCAAAATCGTAAGGATTTTTAATACCTATGGACCGAGAATGAGGATGAATGACGGAAGAGTGGTGCCTAATTTTATATATCAGGCATTAAATAGTAAGCCAATTACCGTTTATGGCACAGGTAACCAAACCAGAAGTTTCTGTTATGTAAGCGACCTGGTAAGCGGCATAATAAAACTTATGTTCTCAAAATATAATGACCCTGTAAATTTAGGGAACCCTGACGAGTTTACCATCCTTGAGCTTGCCAGAAAGGTCATAGATTTTACTGGAACAAAATCAAAGATAATATTTAAACCGCTTCCTCAGGATGATCCGCGCCAGCGCCAGCCAAATATAAGTAAGGCTAAGAAATTATTGGGCTGGAAACCTAAAATAAAGCTGGACGAAGGCTTAACCGAGACTATCTCCTGGTTCAGGTCTAACCGGGCGCATTGAATTTGGCGGGTAATTATGTTATACTTACGATAGAGCCATTTATAAGGATAGGGAAGTAAGACGTTTTTATAATAAATTATTATATTTTAATAGCTTAACAAACCTATTCGCCATAAATGGTGGATAGGTTTTTTTATTCTTGACAATAAGCAAGGTAGGTGATATAAGAACAAATAAGCCAAGGCGGCTTGCTCTTTGAACACCTCGCGTTAAAAAGTTATAATTATAAGATGATCGTAAGAGCGAGGACAGAGAGTCAGAGCTAATTTAACCTTAGAGAGGAGGTCATTGGCCATGAAGAAGAGAGGTTTTACATTAGTCGAAATCATGATTGTTGTTGCTATCATAGCATTGCTGGCTGCCATAGCAATTCCCAACTTATTACGTGCAAGAGTCAATGCAAACCAGACAAATGCACAGGCAACCCTAAGGACTATTTCTACTGCTTGTGAGAGCTTTGCAGCGGCAAATAATGGTAATTATCCAGCAGCATTCACCGATTTAACAACAGCAACTCCTCCTTATTTAAATGAAAATTATACCGCAGCAGCACGTCAGGGGTATAATTTCGCATGCGGAACCATGGGAGTAGCCGGATATAGCTGCACAGCTACGCCAGTAACCTGCGGTACGACCGGTACGCAAACTTACACTATTACAACAGGCGGTGTATTAACATCAGCTGCTTGCGTGTAACTGGCTGTTAGTTTTTTAGTGTGTGGGGGCTTTTATCGAAAGATAGAAGCCCCTTATTTTTTTGTAAAATAATTTTGCTTGCGTAAGCCTGATTTTATGCTAAAATCAAAACAAATATGAATTTAACCTCTTGTAACGCAAAAAGTTTCATCACAATAATGATAGTAATTGCTGTGGCTTCGGTTTCCCTCAGGTTTGGGCTGGAGCATCTGATAAAATTCAGCATAAAGCAGAATGAGTCCAACGCGTTGAGCACGCTTAAGCTTGTTTCTGCGGCAATAGAAAAATATGCCAAAGACCATAAAAGCTTATTCCCGGATAATATAAATAAGCTTGTTGATGCTGAGCCGTATTATCTTGATAAAGATTATACCGGGCAATCATTTTTAAGAGGCTATAATTTTAACTGCAACCGCCTTGATGAGTCAGGCTACAGCTGTAACGCCCGCCCGATTATCTGCAGAGTAAGCGGCAACACCGTGTATTCAGTTTCTACCGGCGGAGTGATTAAAACGGAGAACTGCTATAAAAAGGAGTAGTCCTCATATGGGCAAAAGAGGCTTTACGTTGGTTGAAATAATGATTGTAGTAGGTTTGGTTGCCGGATTGATAACTTTGGCTGTGCCGAATATATTGCGGTCAAGGGTAGTAGCCAACGAAAGCGCGGCATTAGGCAACCTTAAGGCGATCAATAATGCCTGTCAGCTCTACCATGTTAACGAAGAAGCATATCCCTCCAGTATGACTGATATGGCAGAGCCTGCAGCTAATCCGCCGTACCTGGATAATACGATTGCCTCAGGGAGAAAACAGAGTTACCAATTTAATTATTCTTTGGTGGATAACGACCATTTTACCGTCAATGCAAACCCTACTTCTACGGGGTTGTTAAAAGGCAAATATTTTTATCTTGATGAGAGCGGGATAATCAGATCTAATTCCAGCGGACCAGCAGGCCCTGATGATGAAATTGTTAAATAACTTTTAACTATTCATATGCCTAAGTTAGCTAAAAGCTGTTTTAAGAAAGGCAAGGGATTTACACTTCTTGAGCTGATGACAACTATAGTCATACTGGTTATCGTTATCTCGGGGTTATTGTATTCTTACGTTGTTTGTATATTACTTAACGAATCAAATGCCAATTTAATCACCGCCACTAATGATGCCCAGATGGTCTTAGAGCAGATGAAATCCCTGGCCTATAATAATATCGCTACATATGTGCCGCCTTCTTTAACAAATTTGCAAGATGAGGCTGTTACAATAAACAGAAGCATAGGCTCAAAGATAGCTCAAATAAGAGTTAATGTCAGCTGGACTGAAAGGCAGAGGCAGAGAAATATTGAAATTGTTACCCGTATACCCAGGTAAAATTAAAGCCTTTACTTTAATTGAGGTTTTAATAACAAGCGCGATATTCATTGTAATCGCAGGTATGCTCATTTTCGTGCTTAATGCCGTGCATCTATCAGACCGGGTTAATATAGCTAAGCTTTCTGTTGAGCAAAATGCGCGCAACATTATGGGCTGGATTGTAAAAGATGTCCGGCAAACCAGCAGTTATCAGATCATTAATAACCTGCCTACGAACGGGCATATAAAATTTAAGCAATGTATCGGGCATGACGGTTCGAACCTCTTATGGAGCAGTGAGTTTATAGAGTATATTTACAATCCTATCAATAATACATTGACAAGGCGCCAGATCGATGGGTTGAGCGTTAAGAGCTGGGAATTTGATAATATTATGGTTCCGCCCTTTGATATTACAGAGCTTATTAATAATAAATTGACGGTGACGGTAACAGTAAGAGAAAATGCAATAGGTAATATCAATCCACAGGTAACATTAACTACGGAGATAAGGTTAAGAAATGGATAAAAAGGGAGCTGCTTTAGTATTTGGTTTACTTATAATTTTTGTTTTTATGGTTATGCTCGGCTCGTTTTTCTTGACTACCATGAATGAAAATAACCTCTCAAGAAGATATGTTAATTCCGTGAAGGCTTTCTGGCTTGCTGAGGCAGGAATTGCTGAAGGCCTGTACCATTTGCCTTTAGGCACAGCAGGATGCATAGAAACGAATAATTGTTATGATGTTAATGTCTCTAACTTAACCGGGTTATATTACCAGATTGATTCTACCGGCACTGTAACGCTCCCAAGGCTGGCAGGCCAAGACGAAGTAATCAGCAGGAGATTAAGGGCTGTTGCAAAGACAAACGCTATTGACCCTTCAAAATTCCAGTATGCTATTGAGACTACTGTGCATCTTGTGATCAGAGGCAGTGTTGATATTAACCCTAGCGATAGCAAAAAAGAATATTCCGTGCTTGATTTTCCTGATTTATTTGGTTATAGCAAAGAGGATATAAGGTCTTTTGCTACGAATTATTATTCAGACCCGGCGGTTGATATTACACCGGTTGATGGGATAACCTGGGTAGACGTAAGCCCCGGGAATGAATTCCGCATAGCAAGCGATACTTGGTCAGGCAGCGGTATATTGGTCGTAGCCGGTGATGCGCAAATAACAGGGGGTACGTTCAGCGGAATAATTTATGTAATAGGAGAACTCCGCCTTTCCGGCAATCCGGTTATAAACGGGACAGTACTTGCTGAGAGCGATACAGAAATAGTAGAAGATACGACTATGACTGGAAACGTCACACTTAATTATGATATTGCGGCTATAACGGATGCTTTATCAAGTTTACAGTTCTTGCACCCGGAAGTCGTTTCTTGGCAAGAATTATAAAATTTAATATTTAATATTTATTTTTTTGATATAATAATAACTATGAAGATTGTCCCTTTCCCGAAAGTTAAACCAAAGATCCCTTTCAAGCCGCGGCTATCATTTGGACTAGATTTAGGTTCCCACTTTATCAAGCTGGTTAAACTCAGCGTTTTAAAGGATAGTGTCAATATAGAAGGTTTCGCGGTTGAGCCCGTAGGCCTTGATCTTGAGGGATTGCTTAAGAGGCACTTCCAGTCATTCGGCATCAAGAAATTGAATCTCTCCCTGTCAGGGTTACAGACTATTACCAGGTATACAGACTTCCCGAAGATGAGCAACGATGAGTTTAAGCAGGCTCTTAAATTCGAGGCACAAAAACACATCCCCTTCCCTTTGTCTGAAGTGAATGTCGATGGTTTTATTTTAAAAGATGATTTACCGGATAACAAGATGCTGGTTCTGTTGGCCGCTGCAAAAAAAGATGCCATAGAGTCAAGGATTAAGCTCTGCGATAACCTGGGCGTCAGGCTCGGTGCCGTTGATATAGATTCCATTGCTTTGATTAATACTTTCAACCACAATTATAGCGATGACGAGTCTATTAAAGATAAAGCAGTGGCTTTACTTAATATCGGAGCAACCGAAAGTAATTTAAACATACTTGATAGCGGATTTCCTAGGTTAAGCAGGGATATCCATATTGCAGGAAATCATTTTACGAAAAAGATATCGGATATTCAGGGTTTAGAATTTAAAGAGGCCGAGAAGATAAAAGTAAGCCCTGAGAAGCAAACCTCAAGCGTTATTTCTTGTATTGATAACGTATTGTCTAATTTAGCCAGGGATTTAAGGACATCTTTTGATTATTATGAAAGCCAGAATGCCTCCTCTGTAAGCAGGATTTATTTAACCGGGGGGAGCAGTATGTTTGCCGGCTTAAGGGAAAGCCTGACAAATCTTATGGGTATACAGGTAGAACATTGGGATGTGCTTAGGAATATAACTATCGCTGATACGGTAGATTCAGATAAGCTGAAACAATATTCCGGCCAGCTGGCTGTAGCGATCGGGCTGGCTCTACGTACTTAAAATATGATTGAGATAAACCTTCTTCCAGAAGAGCTAAAGACTAAAATAAAGAAGACTGAGCAGAGTGCTAAAAATAAGAAACTACTTTATATTATACCTCTGGTTTTTTCCGTATTGATAATTGCCCATTTATTTTTAGTATTATTAGGCTTGGTTAAGGGAATTGATTTAAACAGGCGCAGGTCTGAATTAGCCAAGCTTGAGCCAAATAAGACAACTCTGGAGAAATTCAGGCAGGATAAGCAGCTGTTTAGCCAGGATACTAAACAGATAGAAGATATATTAAGGAAGAGGATAAATTGGTCTCAGAAGATAAACAGGCTTAGCATGGATTTGCCTTCAGGGGTATGGTTTACAGAGGTAAGTTCAGCAGACAAGGACTTTACTATTAAAGGTTCGGTAGTCTCTTTAGAGAAAGCAGAGATGAACCTTATAAATGAATTCATAGAAAAACTCAGGAAGGACCATGATTTTTATAAGAATTTCACCAAGATCGAGCTGGTTTCAGCCCAAAGAAAGATGCTGGCAGGTTATGAGATCGTCGAGTTTACCTTAAGCGGGGAGCATAAATAAGAGATGAATATCGACATTATCGAAAAGATTGAGCTGGATAGCAAAAAGCTTGTGCTGATTTTGATAGTTGCTTGTACTATATTGTATCTGGATATAGCACTTTTATTCCCGGCACAATTGCGCTCTCTTAAAGCTGCGGACACTAAAGTTTCAAAATTAAGAGAAGAGATATCACAGATAAATAAAGATCTGGAATTATTAAAGAACGCTTCTTTGGTCAAAGATAATGCGTTAGCATCCAGGTTGATCATAAAAGAGGAGCAAGTACCGGCATTATTACAGACTATATTTAACAAAGCAAACGAACGTAACGTGAGGATCATGCAGATGAAGCCGATCAAAGAAGGTAAGGCAAAACAGGCACAGGGGCTTACGCTGATCTCTCTTGATTTATTGGGTGATTACCATAGAATAGGGGCATTTATCAATGATTTGGAGAATTCTAAAGAACTTATTGCTGTAAAAGAATTCAGGATGAATAATGTCCCTGGGGATAATTTCCAGCAAAAGGCTTATTTTCTGATTGAAGCATATGTTAAAAAATAAAACTTTTTTTATTACATTAATTATTTCAGTTTTATTTATAGGCCTGAAGTTGTCGGCAGCGCAGGCCGATTTTGTTTATGATAGCCATAGTAAGCGCAATCCTTTTATTGCATTGGTCACTCCCGACGGAAGGCTGCTTAAGCTCGACGTTGAGGAAGGAAATGAAGCCTTGGCTTTAGAGGGGATAATCTTTGATGAGAACGGCGTTTCTTATGCTATAGTAAACCAGGATGTTGTGAATGTCGGAGATTATGTCGGAGATTATCAGGTGCTTAAAATAGAAAAAGATGAAGTCAGGTTCGTAAGAGAGGGTCAGCTCTTTGTTGTTAAACTAAAGAAGGAGGAAGAATGAAATTTATCCGGGTCTTTACTATGTATAAGCGCAATTTTATCTTAGCGCTGATAATTGCTTCAATATTAGCGTTTGGCGCTACCCGTGTATTTAGCCAGGACCAAGAGAAAAAACAGCTGCCGGAAGAAGCCCATGGGATGCTAGTTCAGGATGCGAGAGCCCCGATTGCAATAAGCGGCACTGAAGAAGCGCCTGCTGCAGTAACCATGGAAAATGAAGGCATGGTTGCCGAACAGGCAAAAACTGAGCCTGTAGAAAAACAGGAAGCGGTGATTGATGATTTAGCTGCTTCAAGGAACGTAACATTAGATTTTAAAGAAGCTGATATCCGTAATGTACTCAAGATAATTTCTTATAAATCCGGAGTAAATATTGTTACCACTCCTGAGGTTATAGGTAATGTCACAATCAGGTTGGTTGATGTACCGTGGGAAAAGGCTTTGGATGTTATCTTAAGGACCTATGGTTTTGGTTACGAGAAACAAGCTAATATTATAACCGTAGCGCCAATTGAAAAATTGACTGTGCTTAAGAAGCAAGAGGTTGAGTTGGCACAGGTTCAGCCGACGGTTACTGAAGTATTTAATTTAAAGTATATTGACGCGCAGGATGCAAAAAAGGCTCTTGACCCACAATTATCATCAAGGGGTAAGATCACTGTTTTGGAAATGACAGGGCAGGCCGGTTGGGAATTCGGAGGGTCTGAACTCGGAAAAAGAAAGAGGGCGTCAGAAGATAAACTTAGCCGTTCCAAAATACTTATAGTCAGCGATATACCTCCGATTATGGATAAGTTAAAGGAGGTAATTGATAAGATAGATATTAAACCCAAGCAGGTCTTAATCCAGACAAAAGTTGTGGAGATAAACCGGGATAAGCTTAAAGATATCGGTCTTGATTTAGGTACAGGAAGCGCGGGAGCTTCAAGTTATGCAACGGCCCCTGAAGATATCGGCGTCAACAAAGGTAATACGCGGACAGTCGCCGGAAGAAATTTGGCTTCCGAATTTACGCCTACAGTCTTTGGCCCGACGGAAGGAACAACTACTTTTCCCGGTACATATCCTTACAAGGCCGGCCTGGAGTTGATTTTTAAAAAACTGACCGGTTATGAATTTGAGGCTATCTTACATGCCGTGGAAGAAACTAGCGGAAGCAATGTGTTATCGTCCCCGAGCATAGTAACGCTTAATAATCAGGAGGCCAGTATTCTTGTAGGAACCAGGTATCCTATACTCAAGACTGAAATATCCGGCACCGAAACAGCGACTACACAGGTTACTTTGGATTATTATCAGGATATTGGTATTCAGCTTAACGTGGTGCCTCAAGTAGGAGCTAATGATGATATCAATATGGTTATACATCCTGCTGTTACTGATTATACGAGCACGCTTGGTACAAACGCCTATCCGATAATCGATACCAGAGAAGCTGAGACGCGTATCTTAATGAGGGATGGAGAGACGATTGTAATCGGAGGCCTGCTTAAAGATGTTAAGAAGAAACAGATCTTGAGTGTTCCGTTCTTGAATAAGATCCCGCTTTTGGGTTTATTGTTTAAAAGAGAAACAATTGATACTCAAAAAATAGATTTATTGATCTTTATTACTGTCAGAGTTATACGGGATATAGATTTCTCAGTAGAGAATATTTCTAAATATGAGGAGCGGGTTGGGCTTACTCCTGAGGGCATAGGATATCCGGATCCGGAAAACAAGAAGAAAAATAAGAAGAGATAGCCCTAGAGAGTTCTTATTGATACGGGAAAATGGGGGCACTCTAAATATTAGGAGTGTCCCTTTATTTTGCATGTATAGCGTAAACTTTAAATTTGATAAGATAGGCCAGATGGTATATATATCTCATCTGGACTTAATGAGATTATTTATGAGGGCATTCAGGCGTTCTGAATTCCCTCTTTTAATTACAAAAGGATTCAACCCGCATCCTAAATTCAGCATAAAGCAGGCATTGAAGCTGGGATTAAAGGGTATTGACCAGGAAGCGACAATAATTTTGGAAAAAATGGTTTCCGCATCAGATTTCAAGGAAAGGCTGCAGGAGCAGCTGCCTTCAGACATAAAGATTAAAGAGGTTCTTATTTATAAGGAAGACAAAAATGCATAAAGAAATTCTAATCAATATTGAAGAGCAGGAAAAGAGAGTAGCGATAGTAAAAGACGGGCGGCTCCAGGAGTTTTATATTGAGAGGCCCCAGGATAAAACAATAGTCGGTAATATCTATAAAGGCAGGATAGAGGCAGTTATGCCTTCTATTGGGGCGGCATTTGTCGATATCGGTTTAAACAAAAAGGGGTTCCTTTATCTTTCTGAGATTGATTCGAATTATGAATTATCTGATAATGCCGTTTTTTCTGCAAAGAAAGTAGAAAAGGGCCAGGAGGTCCTGGTGCAGGTAGTCAAAGAATCTTTTGGGAATAAAGGCCCGAGGCTTTCTTGCCACATAGGCATAGCCGGAAGATATATTGTGCTTATGCCTCAAGATTCGCAAATTGGGGTTTCGCGAAGGATAGAAGATGATGAGGAAAGAAAACGGCTCAGGTCAATACTTGCGGAGATCAAGCTGCCCAAGGGCGTAGGTTTTATCGTCCGGACTGCTGCCTGGGGGAAGTCAAAGCAGGAGTTGCAGAGAGACGCTTATTTTCTTATAAAGCTATGGAAGAGGATCGAGAGGATAATCCAGGCCAGGAAGTCCCCTGCGCTAATATATGAAGAATACGATTTGGTTTTCAGGGTTATCAGGGATTCATTCAGCGATGATGTCGATAAGTTAATAGTTGATTCCAAGAATGAATTCATAAGGATAAAAAGGTTCATGAAGGCCTTTATGAATTATCTTAACTCAAAGGTAGATTTATACAGGGGCGAAGACTTATTCCTGGATAAAGATATCGAAAAACAGATAAACAGGATATTTGATGCAAAAGTTTATTTAAAATCTAAGGCCTACCTGGTTATCGAGCCGACAGAGGGTCTGGTGGTCATTGACGTTAACAGCGGCGGATTTAAGAGAAATATCCAACAGGAAGAAGCGGCTTTTAAGGTTAATTGCGAGGCGGCCGAAGAAGTGGCGCGGCAATTAGTGCTAAGGGATTTGGGCGGGATTATAGTGATAGATTTTATTGATATGCAGAGAGAAAACCATCGCAGGGAAGTCTTAAATACCCTTAAGCGCGCTCTTAGTAATGATAGGGCTAAATACGATATCCTCGGTATTTCTAAATTCGGTTTAGTTGAAATGACCAGGGAGAGGATACACAATACAGTCCAGACTATGACCTTCCAAAATTGCCCTTATTGCAACGGAAAAGGCAAGATAAGGAGCGTGCTTACCATATCAATTTCGGCAATGAAAGAACTGAAAAAAGCGCTTAAAGTCATGAAACCTCAAAAGGACAGGCAATTGAACCTTAAACTGAATTCCCTGGTTGCCGAAGAGGTGCTAAGAAACAAAAACAGCCTTAGGTATCTGGAAAATAAATTCAGGACCAAGATCAATCTTATCCCTGACCCTTCCATGCATATAGAGGAAGTCAGCATCTATTGAATTAATGCTTAATTTATCCTTGACCTGACCAGGCTTAGGTAGTATAATTTATGCTCACCCGTAACTAATATTTGATTTAAGGAGGATAACAAATGTATGCAGTTATTGAAGTTGGAGCAAAACAATATGTTGTAAAAAAGGACGATATTATTGATGTTGAGAAGCAGGACGCTCAGAAAAACAAAGAGCTTTTGCTGGATAAAGTACTACTGACAGCGGATTCAGAGAATATCCTGATAGGGCAGCCTTATTTAAAGAATGCGATAGTCCATGCCTCAGTGCTTGACCAGGTAAAGTCGGATAAAAAAATATCTTTTAAATACCGCCGGAGGAAGTCTTCTCATTGGACGAAAGGCCACCGTCAGCAACTTACTAGGATCAAAATCAAAGATATAAAGGTAGGTAAATAAATGGATGTTCATTGATACCGTCAAAATTAATGTTAAGGCAGGCAACGGTGGCAAAGGTTGCAAAAGTTTCTATCGGGATAAATACCAGAGAAAAGGAATACCTGATGGCGGTAGCGGCGGTGACGGAGCAAGCGTTGTAATCCGCGCTGACCGTAATTTAAGCACTTTGCTGGATTTCCAGTATAACAGGCATTTTAATGGACAAAACGGTTCGCACGGATCAGGCAAAAATCAAAAAGGGAGGGACGCCCAAAACCTGATCATCCGCGTACCCTGCGGAACTGTTATTAAAGACCTTGCCAGCGGTTGTATCTTGCGTGACCTGGAGAATGACCAGGAAGAATTTGTTGTAGCAAAAGGCGGGCTGGGAGGTAATGGTAATTACCGGAATAAAGAGGTCACCGATGGCCAGCCTGGGCAAGAAAGAGATTTAATACTGGATTTAAAGCTTATTGCCGATGTCGGTATTATAGGCTTTCCTAATGCTGGTAAATCTACCCTTATTACGGCTATTTCAAATGCGCGCCCAGAGATAGCATCATACCCTTTCACTACCAAATTCCCGGTCCTGGGAAGCGTAAATACAGGTTCTAATAAATTTATAATCGCTGATATACCCGGCCTAATCGAGGGTTCTTCTTCCGGCAAAGGCCTGGGAGATAAATTCCTCAGGCATATTGAAAGGACCAAGGTCCTGCTCCATGTAATTGACATGGCCGCAGTTGAAGGCAGGGATCCGGTTGAGGATTATAAGAAAATTATTGTTGAGTTAAAAAAACATAGCCCATTGCTTAATAAAAAGCCGCAGGTGATTGCGGCTAATAAAATGGACATAGCTGGTTCGGATGAGAATCTTAAGA
The DNA here is from genome assembly GCA_003598025.1 of Candidatus Omnitrophota bacterium. Lineage (NCBI taxonomy): Bacteria > Pseudomonadati > Candidatus Omnitrophota > Candidatus Omnitrophota bacterium. The sequence continues at coordinate 383,315 of QZKH01000003.1, read as the reverse complement.
AATTCAGAAGGAAGATAAAAAAGAAAATATATCCGATCTCAGCCTTAGAAAAAACCGGGCTTAAAGAACTGATAGAGGCGATAAATGAAAAACTTTAAGAGGATCGTTATAAAAATCGGTAGCAGTATATTTGGCGGTAGCGAATCTTTGGAGCTCGATGCGCTTTATGAAGTATGCGCCCAGGTGCAATCGCTTATTGACGGCAAGAAAGAGGTTGTGCTGGTGTCTTCCGGGGCTATTGCATGCGGAGTGCGTGCCTTGGGGTTAAAGGAAAGGCCAAGGCAAATGAGCGCTTTACAGGCCTCTTCAGCTATTGGGCAGAACGAATTAATGAGCGCTTACCGGGGATTCTTTAATGGTAAAACAAGAACAGCACAGGTGCTTCTTACCTGGGAAGATTTTAATGACCGTAAGCGTTATTTAAGAGCAAGAGAAACCTTGCTTGCCCTGCTTAAATATAAGAGCCTTCCGATAGTAAATGAAAATGACACTGTATCCACAAATGAGATTAAGTTTGGGGATAATGACAGGTTATCAGCGCTTGTGGCAAAATTAATTTCAGCTGATTTGCTTATAATACTTTCTGATGTTGATGGATTGCTGGATAAAAAGAGAAAGTTAATCAGCCTGGTTACTCAGATTACATCTCAGATTAAAGAATTAGCATGTCCGACCAGTAAAAAGACCTGCGTCGGAGGCATGATTACCAAGCTTGAAGCTGCCAAAATCGCTATTGATTCAGGTATCCCATGCGTTATAGCAAATGGAAGAAAGCCAGGTATCATAAATTCCGTATTAATTGACCCTGAGGGCAGCGGAACTCTATTTTTATCTCAAAATAAGCTTAGTTCCAGGAAGCATTGGATAGCGCATGGAACAAACCCTTTAGGCAAGATCGTAGTTGATGACGGTGCAAAGGAAGCACTGTTAAGGAAGAAGAGCCTATTATCTGTTGGTGTAATTGCCACTAAAGGCTCTTTTGAGCGCGGAGATGTGGTAAGTATCATTGATTCCGAAAATAATGAATTTGCCCGGGGCAGAGCTGACTTTTCCGAGAAAGAAGTCGATAAAATAAAAGGCAGGCGTTTCCCTAAAGAGATAATACATTGTGACAACCTGGTTCTTTTGATCTAACTATTCCTTTAAAGGGGTGGATTATGGATTCTAAAAAAGAAATAAAAAGAATGGCTTCAGAAGCCAGACTTGCTGCTAGCGCCCTGGTGAATCTTTCTTCTGAAAAGAAGAATAAGATTATTAAAGATATGGCACTGGCATTAATAAGATTTAAAGCTGAGATTATCAATGGCAATAAAAAAGATATCAGCGCAGCAAGGAAAATGAAGTTGGGTGCAGCTTTTATTGACCGTCTTATACTCAGCGACAAAAGAATAGCTGATATGTCTGATTCTTTGCTTGAGATTTCTAAGCTGAGCGATCCTATCGGAGAAGTTATTAAAGCCTGGAGAAGACCCAATGGGCTTTGGATCCATAAGGTGCGTGTGCCGATAGGAGTTATTGCCATTATTTATGAATCTCGCCCTAATGTCACCTCTGACTGTATAGGCTTATGTTTCAAGTCAGGTAACAGTGTCATATTAAAGGGGGGGAGCGAATCATTGTATTCTAACCTGGCTATTTTCAAGGTGCTTAATAAAGTATTGCTTGCAAACCATATACCTAAAGGTGCAGCGAACCTGTTGGAATTTAAGCACAGGAAGGCTGTCGATTACCTGCTGGCTCTTAATAATGATATTGATTTGGTCATTCCTAGAGGCGGCCAAGGGCTTATAAACAGGGTTACAGAGATCTCAAAAATTCCTGTAATCAAACACTATAAGGGTATATGTCATGTTTATGTAGATGAATGGGCGGATTTAAATATGGCTGAGAGCATATGTTTTAACGCTAAAGTCCAGCGTCCGGGAGTATGCAATGCTATGGAGAGTATGCTTGTACATAAGGACGCTGCCGTAAGGTTCCTGCCTTCAATGCTGAAAAAATTACGTGCTTCCGGAGTCCAAATACGCGGCTGTCCGATCACTTTAAAAATAGTCAAAGGCTTAAGAAAGGCCACTGAAAAAGATTACCGGACAGAATACCTTGATCTTGTGCTTTCAGTCAAGGTCGTTAATGATGTGAAAGCTGCGATAGACCATATAAATAATTATGGTTCTCATCATTCTGATTCCATAGTTACTGAAAATTACGATAACGCCATGGAATTCCTTAAACAGGTTGATTCGGCATGTGTTTATGTTAATGCCTCTACCCGTTTTACCGATGGTTATCAGTTTGGGATGGGGGCTGAAATCGGTATATCCACGGATAAGTTGCATGCACGGGGGCCAATGGCGCTCGAAGAACTGACCACTTATAAATATATGGTTTTTGGAAACGGGCAAATAAGACAATGAAACTGGGGATTCTGGGGGGCACCTTTAATCCGATACATGTAGGCCACTTAATTATGGCCGAAGAAATTAGAGAGAAGCTTTCCTTTGACCATGTAATATTTGTGCCTACATTCCTGCCGCCGCATAAGGATAGCTCAGATATCGCTTCGGCAGGCGACCGGTATAAAATGGTTAAAATGGCCATAGAAGGGAACAAATATTTTTCGGTCTCGGACATAGAAATTAAAAGGAAAGGGCCATCTTTTACAATAGATACTTTAGGGGAATTAAGGAAGGTATATCCTAAGGCTGAACTTTTTTTTATTACCGGCTCAGACCTGTTGAATTATCTGGATGAATGGAAGGACCTGGATGAGATTATTAAGATGGTCAAGTTCATAGTGGCGACCCGTCCGGGATACCCCTTAGAAAAGATCCCCTCATATATTTCAAAAATTAATATCAGGGCAGTGGATATTTCTGCCTTTGAGATAAGAAAGAGTATCAGAGAAGGAAAATCTTTCAGGTATCTTGTCCCGGATAAGGTCTTTAGGTATATCTTAAGAAAGAGGCTATACATATGAAGATACAGGTTTCTCCGTCGATTTTGTCTGCTGATTTTTCCTGCCTGGGCGAACAGATAAAAATGGTCGAGTCTTCCGGTGCGGATATGATCCACGTTGACGTTATGGACGGTAATTTTGTCCCTAATATAACCATCGGTCCCGTTGTGGTAAAAGACATACGCAAAGTCACGAAACTCCCTATTGAAGCGCATTTGATGATAGAGAGGCCCCAGGACTATATAGAAGAATTCATAAAGGCAGGAGCAGATATCGTTACTCTGCATATTGAAGCAATCACTCCCGCAGCTTTTAAGAAGTTGGCAGTCAAGATACGCAGGCTTAAGGCCCGTCCCGGTATATCTCTTAATCCATCCACGCCTTTAAGCAGGATCAAAGATGTTATTGGATGTGTTGATTTTATCTTGGTTATGTCGGTAAGGCCCGGGTTCTCGGGGCAGAGTTTTATTCCGCGGGTATTACCTAAAATAAAAAAACTACGCAGTATTTATGACGGAGATATTGCCGTTGATGGAGGCATAAATGAACATACTGGCAGGTTAGCAAAAGAGGCAGGTGCGAACATACTTGTAGCCGCCTCTTATATATTTAAATCCAACGATGTAAAGACAGCAATAGAAAGGATGAAATTATGAAGGACAGGGATGAAATAAAATTCGGGACTGACGGCTGGCGCGGCGTCATAGCAGACAACTATACATTCGAGAATCTTAAAATAGTTTCTCAGGCTGTTTCAGATTATTTGTCAGGGCCAAAAAAAGTAGCGGTGGGTTTTGATACGCGTTTTATGTCCGATAAATTCGCTAAAATCGTATCCAAGGTGTTAAGCAATAACAAGCATTCTGTATTGCTTTCTGATAGGGCAATACCTACTCCTACGTTAAGCTTTGCGGTGAAGAATAAGAAGCTTGATTTGGGAATAATGATAACCGCCTCGCATAACCCTCCCGAATACAATGGTTTTAAAATAAAAAATTCTGCCGGAGGGGCTGCCGGGCCTGAAGTAACTGCTGAAGTTGAAGGGCTTCTCGGTAAGAATCCTGTTGTTAAAGACAGCACTGACTCTGTTCAAATAAAAGAATACAATATGGTTAATGATTATATAAGTTTTATCAGGAATTATATTGATTTCAAACGTATAAAAAGCAAGAAATTCAAGGTGCTTGTAGATTCAATGCATGGTTCAGGGGACAGTTATATAAGCCAGGTGCTTAAAGGTACAAATATAAAGATTGAGTTTATCAGGAATGATGTGAATCCGGCTTTCGGCGGCCGCGGGCCGGAACCGATCGAAGACAATCTTGCTGAGTTAAAAAGAAGGGTAAAAGATGGAAAATTTGACCTGGGCATAGCCTTAGACGGTGATGCAGACAGGATCGCAGCTGTTGCTCCAGGAGGGCTTTTTATACATCCGCAGAAAATACTAGGCTTGCTTGCATTGCATCTGCATGAGGACCGCGGCTGGTCAGGTGGTATCGTAAAAACTATCGCCGGCTCGACCATGATTGATAATATCGCTGATGCCCTGAAAGTAAAATTATATGAAACCCCGGTTGGTTTTAAGTACATATCAAATCTTATGGAGAAAGAGGATATCGTAACAGGAGGCGAAGAGGCAGGAGGTATGGGGGTAAAAGGATATATCCCTGAACGCGATGGCACTGTTGCAGGTTTATTGCTTCTTGAGATGATGGTTTACCGGAACAAAGACATAAGAAAGATCCTTGAAGAGACAGAGAAAAAATTTGGTAAATATTATTATTTGAGAAATGACCTCCGCCTAAAAACAATGGTCGATATCAAAGACCTGGTCCTGCCAAAAGAAATATTGGGCAAGAAGGTTGTGCAGATAAAGGATTTTGACGGCATAAAATTGATTTGTGAGGATGAAGGCTGGCTGATGTTCAGGGGTTCGGGCACAGAACCGATAATGCGGATCTATTCGGAAGCCAGGAGTCTTTTGCGTTCAAAACAGCTTTTATCTTACGGCACTAAGATGGTTACTGATGTTTTATAATATCGCAAGATTTATTTGTTTTGTTGTGCTTAAGATTTTCTTCAGGCTTGGTGTGAGCGGCCTGGAAAATATTCCGAGAAGCGGCGGTTTTATACTGGTGTCTAACCATGTAAGCTATTTTGATCCTGTTGTTTTGGGAGTTGCATGTCCCAGGAAAGTAAGCTATATGGCCAGGCACGATCTTTTTGAAGCCCCTGTCATGAACTGGTTGCTTCCTCTTTTAAGGACTATTAAGCTTAAACGCGGTTCCGCAGATATATCGGCATTAAAAATAGCCATAAGGGAAGTCAAGGCTAATTTCGGTATTATATTATTCCCGGAGGGGACACGCAGTGCCGACGGCCAAATCAAAGACCCGCGTGCAGGCGTAGGTTTTCTTATGTCAAAAACCCAGGCACCCGTAGTCCCGGCTTTTATAACCGGAAGTAACCTGGTGCTTCCTAAGGGCGCTAAATTTATAAAATTTGCCAAGATAAAAGTTATTTTTGGCAAACAGCTGGTTTCAGATCCTGCGTTATCGTATGAAGAAAATGCCCAGCGTGTAATGCGGGAAATAAAAGATATCGCCTCTGTCTCAAATGCCTGATAATGATTATTCTGGGGCGATGCCTTAAGGTCTAAAAATTATCCGTAAGGGAGGTGTTTTTTTGTAGCAAGTTAAAATAAATAGAAAATGAAGGCCCTCAGGCTTTAGCCTGAGGTTTCTTGGAGCGGAATACTGAACGTACACACTCCATCCGTACCTTAAAAGGTGCGGTTTTGTGGATACTAACGTAAAAAACTAACTAAAATAATATTAGGAGGAATCAATAAATGAAAGACGCAAGCATGAGTTTAGAGCAGCTTTACAATGAAAGTATCAAGGATATAAGCGAAGGCCAGATAATTAAGGGTAGAATCGTTTCTGTCAAACCTAAAGAGGTTTTAGTCGATGTGGGATTTAAATCGGAAGGAATCGTTCCTATCTCAGAATTCAGCAAGGAAGACCTTCAGGTCGATAAGGAGCTTGATTTTCTTGTTGACTCAATCGAAGACGACTCCGGCATGATCGGCTTATCACGGGAAAAAGCAATCCGGATCAAGGGTTGGGATAAGATAGTCAGTTCATATAATACTCAGGAATTTGTCAGCGGCAGGCCGAATAAAAAAGTAAAAGGAGGGTTCCTTGTGGATGTCATGGGTGTGGAAGGATTTCTGCCCCTATCGCTATCTTCCTTTAAAGGTATACAGGACAGGGATATCTTAAGCAAAGAATTTAAGTTTAAAATCGTTAAGATAAACAATCTAAGGCACAGCATAATCCTTTCCCGGAAGGAAGCCGTGCAGAAATTCAAAGAAGAGGTCAAGGAGAAGGTGTGGAACGACCTAAAGATCGGCCAGGTATTTTCCGGGACTGTTAAGGCAATAACCGATTTCGGGGCTTTTATCGATTTGGGAGGCGTTGACGGGCTATTGCATATTACCGATATGTCATGGTCGAAAATAAGCCATCCTTCCGAGATAGTGGCTCTTGGAGACAAGATCGAGGTTATGATACTTAATATGGATAAGGCCGCTGAAAAGGTTTCTTTAGGGTTGAAGCAAAGGTTGCCCGATCCATGGCAGGGGATTGAGGATAAATATAGCGTTGGTTCTAAGGTCAAAGGCAAAATTGTTAATATATTGCCTTATGGGGTTTTTGTAGAGCTAGAAAAGGGGATAGAGGGCCTTATCCATATCTCAGAGATCTCATGGACAAAAAGGATCAGCAACCCCAACGAAATATTTGCCATAGGGGATATGGTGGAAGCCCAGATTCTGAGCGTGGATATTGAATCCCGGAGAATATCGTTGAGCCTTAAACAACTGGAGCAGAATCCATGGCTTGACGCAGAAAACAGATATCCTGTTAACTCCAAAGTCACCGGCAAAGTCAGGAGTTTTACCGACTACGGAGCTTTTGTGGAACTAGACAGCAATCTTGAGGGTATGATTCATGTCTCCGATATGTCATGGACAAAGAGAATAAACCATCCTCAGGAATTACTTAAGAAAGGGCAAAAAATTGAGGTAGTTATCCTTTCGGTTGACAGCCAAAACAGGAGGATATCTCTGGGCCTTAAGCAGCTGCAGGACAATCCTTGGCAGCAAATTGCCGAGAAGTACCCCTTGGATACCGTGCTTGAAGCCGAAGTCGTCAGCATTACCGATTTTGGTGTCTTTGTCAAAATTGACGAGGACCTTGAGGGCTTAATTTACGCCAGCGAAATTGATAAAGAGGAATCTGCTAAACTTAAACCTTCCGATAAAATAAAAGTAAAGGTAATCAAGGTTGATATTGACCAGGCGAAGATCGGATTAAGCGCAAAAGTTTAACTTTAAAAAGGAATAAAGATGGTTAAGAGCGTAAACGAGCAGCTAGAAATAATTAAGCGTGGCGCTGTCGAGATAATCTCTGAGCAGGAATTAAGGCTGAAACTTAACAATAGCCTCAAGGATAAGAAGCCGCTTATTATAAAAGCCGGTTTTGACCCTACTGCGCCTGATATGCATCTGGGCCATTGCGTACTTCTAAGGAAATTGCGTAAATTCCAGGAACTTGGGCATAAGGTGGTTTTCTTGATAGGCGATTTTACTGCAATGATAGGAGACCCGACGGGCAGGTCTGAAAAGAGAAAACAGCTTGGCAGCAAAGAAGTAGCCGAGAATGCAAAGACATATAAAAACCAGATCGGTAAGATTCTGGATATGAACAAGGTTGAGATAACCTTTAACAGCAGCTGGTTCAGAAAGATGTCGGTTGCCGACATGCTGAACCTGACTACCCATGCTACAGTATCCCAGATGTTGGCAAGGGCTGATTTCAAGAAAAGATTATCCAGAAATGAGGATATATCTTTGCTGGAGTTTATGTATCCGCTTTTACAGGGGTATGATTCGGTAAAACTTGCTGCAGATATAGAAATTGGAGGCACTGACCAGATCTTTAATCTATTGGTTGGCAGGGATATGCAAAAGGATTATGGCATGCCGCAACAGGTAGTAATGACAATGCCCATTCTGGAGGGCCTTGATGGAGTGCAAAAGATGAGTAAGTCGTTTGCCAACTTTATCGGTATCAATGAGGGTCCTTCTGAGATGTTTGGTAAGATAATGTCACTATCAGATGAGATGATGTCCAAGTACTACGAGCTTCTTACTGACTTTGATATAGCTCAAGCTAAAAATATGCATCCTAAAGAGGCAAAAGAGAACTTAGCGCAGTTAATCGTATCGCAATTCCATGGCGAAAAGGCTGCGAAGTCCGCATGTATTGAATTTAATAAAGTTTTCAGCAATAAGGAAACGCCCGCTGATATGCCTGAATACAAAATATCACAAACCAAGAATGTTTTAGCAGTATTGGTAGAATGCGGCCTGGTTGCAAGCGGAAACGAAGCGCGCAGGCTAATTAAGCAAGGTGCAATATTTTTTAACGGCAAAAAGGTAGAAAGCGATAATTTTGTTATTTCGGGCGAAGGAATATTAAAGATTGGAAGCAGAAGGTTTTTGCGGATAATCTTATAATAAAACCCTGTAATGATAAATAGGATAAAAAGGGCAGATACTTTCAGCAAAAATATACTAATTGTATTTGCCGGGACTTCTTTAGTCAATTTCTTTAATCTGCTTTATCAGCTGCTTATCGCACATAAACTAAGCGCCGCTGAATTTGCCGCTTTTAATTCGTTACTGTCGATTTTCCTGATAATATCTTCACCCATAGGCACCCTCCAGCTTGCGATAGCTAAATTTTCTTCTGAATTTAAAGCGCAAAATGCCAAGGATAAGATCATTGATTTATTCTCAGGTCTGATAAGAAAAACATACTTATTAGCATTTGTAACGCTAATAATTTTTATTTTAGCCTGCCCATTTATAATCAATATTCTTAAAATAGATTCTTTAGCCCCGGGATATATTCTGGCAGCCATTATTTCTCTGGCCTGGTTTGCTCCTGTGGTATACGGCGGGGTGCAGGGTATGGAGTTTTTTAATTGGCTTACTGCCGGTTCAATCTCAGGCAGTCTTATCAAGCTTTTTCTGGGATTTATGCTTATTTCATTAGGTTTTGGCATAAATGGAGCGCTGGGTGCATTTTTTATATCAAGCTTATTTATAATAATCATTTATTATATTCCGCTGCGCAGTTATATCCGTTTATCCCAAGGCAGACATTTTGCAAGCATGGATTATAAGGGCCTATTGATCTTTTTGCTACCGGTGGCAGCAAGCCAATTTTGTTACATGAATTTAATAAGTTCCGACATGGTGCTAGTTAAGCATTATTTTAATCCTGCCGATTCCGGATTATATTCTTTGGCGCAGATGGTAGGCAAGATATTCCTATTTATGCCTGCGGCAATAAGCCTGGTAATGTTCCCTAAAACAAGCGGCCTTAAGGCGATGAACCTCGATACTAAATCAACTCTTAACAAGAGCCTGCGATATGTATTTTTGTTATGCCTTTGCGGGCTAATATTCTATAACATCATGCCTGAGTTTACCCTAAGGATGCTTACGGGAAAAACCTACAGCCAGACTATTGCTCTGGGAAGAATATTCAGCCTTTCGATGACAGCTTATAGCATGGTGTATTTAATGATCTCGTACTTTTTATCGGTCAAGGACCTGCGTTTCATTAAATATCTTATTATTGCAGTTTTATCTCAGAATATTTTAATAATTTTGTTCCATGAGAGCATTTTTCAGGTACAATGGATCGTATGTATAAATTCGGTAATTCTTTTAACAATAATGTTTTTAATTGCTTTCCGTAAAAATGAGAAACATTGACGGTCTGGTATCTATAGTGATGCCGACTTATAACGAAGCAGAGAATATTTTTGCCAGCATTAACGAAACTATTAAAACATTTGATAATTTCGGCTGCAAGTGGGAACTTGTAATCCTTGATGACGGCTCAACCGATAATACATATGATATTTTAAAATCGATAGAAGAAAAGCATAACGGCAGGGTCATTGTCAGGAAAAACCCTTTTAACGTGGGCAAAGGCAGGGCATTGAAGAAAGCTTTTCATTATGTTAACGGCGACTATGTAGTATTTATCGATGCTGATATGGACCTCCATCCGCTTCAGGTCCAGACACTATTTGATATAATGAAACTTGATAATGCAGATATCGTTATTGGTTCAAAATTGCACCCAAATTCCCTGGTAAATTACCCATTTTACCGCAGGATAATAAGTTATATTTACTATCTGATAATAAAGCTTTTGTTCAATTTGCCCTGTCATGATACCCAGACCGGGCTTAAGCTTTTTAAAACACAAGTTTTAAAGGCGGTATTCCCCAGGATACTGGTAAAAAAATTTGCATTTGACCTTGAAGTATTAGCAAACGCAAACCATTTGGGATACAAAATAGCGGAGGCTCCCATTGTCCTGGATTCTAAGCGCCCTTTCGGCAGGATCGGTTTAAAGGCAATGATAACTACTTTTTGGGATACCCTGGCAATATTTTACAGGATGCATATTATAAAATACTATGACCGTATCGATTATTATCGCCGTAAAAACATGGCAAAAGAATTTAAAAGAATGCGTAGATAGTTGCAAGTGCCTGGATTACGCTGACTTTGAGATTTTGATCCTCCCCGATCAGAGCTTTCAGGGTGGCATACCTTTGGATATAGCTGTCCCGGTAAGCATAATACCCACTGGTCCGGTTAACCCCGGACTTAAAAGGGATATGGGTTTAAAGCATGCCAAAGGCCAGATTATCGCGTTCCTGGACGATGACACATATCCGTGCAGAGATTGGCTGAAGAACGCTGTAAGGAATTTTGACAATCCTGATGTTGCTGCGGTCGGCGGACCGGCTGTTACGCCCGATAAGGATAGTTTTATGCAGAGGGCCAGCGGTTTAGTGTATTCTTCAATAGTTGTCAGCGGCAGTTACAAATACAGATATGTGCCTGGAAAAAAGCAGGAAGTAGATGATTTCCCTTCGTGTAATTTATTTGTACGCAAGCAAGTATTATTGGAGTTAGGAGGGTTTAATACCGCCTTTTGGCCGGGAGAAGATACGAAGCTTTGTCTGGACATAATTAAAAGCGGCAGAAAGATCGTTTATGACCCGGAAGTCCTTGTTTGGCATCATCGCAGACCGTTATTCATACCTCATTTAAGGCAGATAGCCAGTTATGCGCTTCACCGGGGTTATTTTGTAAAAAGGTTCCCGGAGAATTCATTAAAACCTGCATATTTCCTGCCATCAATTCTTACTCTTGGGTTAGCAATCGGTGCTATTATTTCAATCTTTAGCATTCATTTCAGGTTTTTATTTTTATCGGGCGCAGCTCTTTATGCCCTTATCGTGCTTGCATTCAGCATTAAAAAACAGGTCCTGATGTCCCCTTGTGTTTTTTTCGGGGTTATTGCTACCCATTTAACCTACGGAGCCTTTTTTTTAAAGGGTCTGTTAGCCAAAAAGCTTAAGGAAGAAAATTGAAAGTAATAATAGCTTATCCGCCATTAATATCAGCGAAAGGATATCCTACCCTGGGTCAAAACAGGCAATTCCAGTATTTCACTGAGCCTACTTATATTTATCCTGTGGTCCCTGCCCAGGCCGCGACTTTACTAAAGAGAAACGGCTATGATGTTTTGTGGCTGGATTCTATTGCTGAGAATATTTCACGGCAAGAATTTATCGAGATTATAAAAAAAGAGAAACCGGACCTGATAGCTTTTGAAACCAAGACCCCGGTAGTAAAGCAGCACTGGAAGATGATTGACGAACTGAGCTCGTTAAGCATAGACGGCAAAAAGGTAAAAACTGTATTATTCGGCGACCATGTAACAGCGCTTCCTGAAGAGTCTATGCTGAATTGTAAGGTAGATTTTATTCTGACGGGAGGAGATTATGATTTCCTTTTGCTTAACTTGTGTAATTTAATCGCAAAGAGCAGCACTTTTTCGTTAAACTCCGGCACGATAACAAAGCTTGAGGCGGGGATTTGGTATAGAGATGATAACCGTATAAGCAATACCGGCAAGTTTAAGCTTGACCACGAATTAGACAACATCCCGTTTATCGACCGGGATTTAACTAAATGGAGAAATTATGCGTTTAAGAACGGAAATTATAAGCTAAAACCCGGGACGTACATAATGTCAGCCAGAGATTGCTGGTGGGGCAAATGCACATTTTGTAGTTGGCCTACCCTTTATCCCAGGTTTAGGAGCCGCAGCGTTAACAGCGTCTTAGATGAGGTCGGGATACTGATAGATAAATACGGCGTGAAAGAAATAATGGATGATTCAGGAAGCCTTCCTACGGGAAGTTGGCTTAGCGACTTTTGTAATGGGGCCAGGCAGAGAGGTTATAATAAAGATGTTTATTTTGATTGCAATATGCGTTTTGGCGCCTTAAATTTTGAGGAATATAAAAGCATGAAGAGCGCGGGTTTCCGCCTGCTTCTATTTGGAATAGAATCAGCAAACCAAAGCACACTTGACCGGATTAATAAAAATTTGAAGGTTGAGGAAATAATAACTTCTTGTAAAGATGCAAGGCGTGCAGGCCTGTATCCACACATCACTATAATGTTCGGCTATCCGTGGGAGACGTACGATGATGCCGTTAAGACTTTAAAATTAGGCAGATGGCTGTTGCTAAAAGGTTATGCTTATACTATGCAGGCAACTATTGTGATCCCTTATCCGGGCTCCATGCTCTTTGATGAATGCAGATCTAACGGTTGGCTGAAGTATTCGGATTGGGATGACTATGATATGACTAAGCCTGTGATGAAAACTTTGATCAGCGACGACAAACTTAAAGAAATGGTTGAATACATGTATAAGATTTCACTTTCTCCGGAATTTATATTCAGGAAACTAATCTCAATCAGGGATCTGGATGATTTAAAATACTATTTTATGGCCGCAAAGAAGGTAATAGGGCATATAGCTGATTTTAAAAGGGGCAAATGCAGCTGCCGGAGCAATTAATGCCGATTTATTCCGTAGATAATAATAACCGTTTGATAATCAAAAAGCCCGGATCCAAAAGGGCCATAACGGTAAACGGCAGATTCAAGGCCGATAAGAATAATAATCTTATATATGAGCTTAATGAACCAAACCGCTGGAGGATAAAGGAGAATCTCCCTTCGAAAATCGAATTTGAAGGCAGATGGAGCCTGGATAAAGACCATAACCTGGTATTTACCGTTACGGGCTCGAAAGAAAACGGCAGGCTTCAGAGGCTTGTTTTAAAAGGCGATATACTCGCCGTCAATGATAACAGTCTGAGATTTGAAATCAAGACTGTAGAGGAAAAGGGCGTTTATTTTAATAATCTCGGCCCGGATAAAACATCGGTACATAAGTTTTATTTGGGCCATTTTTATTTAATGGCCATCACCGGCCTCTGGTGTGCGGACAAAAAGAACCGGCTCACTTTTGAAGTGGCTACAAAAAGGGACAGTAGTATTGTTTTAAAGAATTCCTGGCAGTTGAATGATAACCAGAATATTTCATATAGTTACAATCGAAGGGAGCTTAAGACCAAGAAAAAGTCATATCATGAAATTGCATTTGACGGATTCTGGAGCATTGATGCAACCAACAGGTTAAAATATATACTTGCTGATTCAAGGGATAGCGGTCTTGAATTCAAAGTACAGTTAGAAAGCCCGAATCTTTATCCCAAAGATGGTTGTATTAAATATCGCTTAGGTGCAGGGTTATCTAAGAAGGATAATCAATATAAAATCATATCTATTTATGGGATTTGGAAGCTTTTTAGAAAAACCGGGTTATCGTTTGAGGTTAAATACGGTGATAGCCAGGTTAAGTTAATCCAATTCGGGTCAAATTTTAGACTAGGAGATAACAATGAGATAGTCATTGAGCTGCTTTCCAAAGAGGGCAAATCCTTGGGCATGAAGTTAAATTTAGGCGTAAGGGGGGTTTTCGGCAAAGATAGTAGAGTATTTATTAAGCTGCAGCAGTTAAATTCCAGAGATTTTGTCGTCACTTCAGGCGCCAGTATTAATTTTTAGTCAAATGTAACCGCCTACAGTATAATCTTTTACAAAATATTATTTGAGTTTTTTATTTTATCTGATATATTATATGTTCAAGGTCTGAACATATATGGATAATAATGGTAATAATATAGTCAAATTAGAGCATTCCTTAGGGGTCCTAACGGAAATCGAAGCTAATCCCCAGATCACCCAGCGCTACCTTTCACAAAAGCTGAAGATCAGCCTAGGCAAAGTCAATTTTCTTATCAATGCCTTTGTTGAAAAAGGCTTTATTGAGATTAAGAATTTTAAAAACTCAAAAAATAAAATTGGATATATGTACATGTTGACTCCTGATGGCATAAAGACTAAGGTCAGGCTTACGCAGGAATTTTTTGTCTGGAAGATGGAACAGTACGAGAAATTAAAGAGAGAAATTGAGGCCTTTAATGGTAATGCCGGACACGGCAAAGGCAAGGATTAAAGAGTATGAGCAAAAGCTTTGATGCGCAGAAATTTGAAAGGCAATTTGAGCCGATGGCTCTGCTTAAAGACGCGCTTAAGCTTATACCTACAGGCAGGTCGTCTGTTTCTCAATGTAGGACTCTCGTGATAGCTATTGACGGCATAAGCCTTGATAAAGTGGAAGATATGGTTTCAAAGGGGCTTTTGCCTACTTTTAAGATGTTGATCAATAGCGGGGCAAGCGGAAAAATGAATTCCACTATTCCTCCTGACAGCCTGCCGGCATGGCCAAGCTTTATTACCGGAAAAAATCCTGCTAAACACGGCGTTACCGGTTATTATAGATACGATAAGAATATTTTAAGCCCCGTAGTAGTTAATGCTTCTATGATTGATGAGCCCAGGTACTGGGATATTTTTAGTGATTTCGGTTTGAATTCAGTTGTCATGAATATACCGCTTTCATTTCCTCCTGAGAGGATAAACGGCATAATGATTTCGGATTATTTAAGCCCAAAGGATGAAAACTTCTGTTATCCTGCTTTCCTTTGTGAGCCCTTAAGAAAGGTTGGGTATTTTACGGAACTGGCAGTAACTAAATTTTTTGATTATGATCTTTCAAGGCCAGAACCGTATGTGTATAAGATGAATAAAACCAAGGATACGGCATTATGCATAATGGAGAATTACGATTGGGACATGTTTACGCTTGGTTTCATGAGCCCCGATAAAGCCCACCACATGCTAGGCCTTAACGGAGAGTATATTGACAGCCTTTATATTAAGCTTGATTCAATATTAAGCGAAATCATGGCAGCGGTAGATCTGGCCAAAACCGACCTTTTTATCGTTTCTGACCACGGAGCTGCTAACTATAATAAGGAATTTTTACTGCATAGGTGGCTTTATGAAAATAAGTTGTTAGGCTTAGTGAGTATTAATGAGCAAGTAAGAAACTTTGCTGATAAAGAGCATGATAAGAAGGCTAGCTTATGGCATAAAATCATGAATTTATTATATAAGATTAAAGTTTCTTTTAACCTTCCTTCAGTGCCTTTTTTCAGGTTTTCTAAAGATATTATCGATGACAATTTAACTAATCCTTGTCCTTTTGACTGGCTTAAGACCAAGGCTTACAGTCTGCTTCCTCCGACAAGCAATTATTTGCCCGTAACGATTAATACCAGAGGCCAGCGGCCGTTTGGTATTATTAACCAAGGCAGGGAATATGAGTTATTCAGGCAGGAGTTAATAAAATTACTGAGTGAAATCACCGATCCGGATACAGGTGAAAAAATTGTTGAAAGGGTTTATTTAAGAGAAGAGGTGTTTTCAGGCCGGTTTCTAAATGAGATGCCCGATATAATCGCGAAGCTAAAAAATGAATATATAGGATTCAGCGGGTTTAGTGACAGGACGAAAATCATATCGGGAAAACATGTAAGAAAATTCAAAGAGCCGGTTTTAGACCATAGTATCGAAGCATTGTTTATATTTTGCGGCCCAAAGGCAAATAAAAATTCAAGGGTCATTGGTTTAGATATAGTAGATATATTTGCCAATGTATTATATTCAAGGTCACTGCCGATACCAGAAGACCTGGATGGAAAAGTAAATAAAGAGATTTTTAATGATAGTTTTTTAAGTCTGCAAGAGCCAAGATTCAAGGATTATTCTCATTGCCGCGTTAAAAGGCAGGAATATATAAGTAAAAATAATAAGAAGGATATAGAAGCAGTGAGCCAAGAACTGAAAAAACTTGGCTACATAAAATAGATACAAGGAGACAAAAATATGTCGAAAAAAGTATATGTGGCAATGAGCGCTGACTTAGTCCATCCCGGGCACCTGAATATCATTAATGAAGCAAAAAAACTCGGGGAGGTGACAGTTGGGCTTCTTACTGATAGCGCTATAGCAAGCTACAAGAGGATCCCTTTTCTGTCTTTTGAGCAGAGAAAAATAATCATAGAGAATATAAAAGGTGTCTCCATGGTGGTGCCTCAGGATACGCTGGATTATGTCCGGAACCTTGAAGAGTTGCGCCCCGATTATGTCGTGCACGGTGATGACTGGAGGGAGGGTGTACAGGCAAAGGTCAGGGATAGGGTGATTGAAACGTTAAAAAAATGGGGCGGCAGGCTGGTTGAAATCCCATATACTGCAGGCATATCCTCAACCCTGCTGCATGAAAAGTTGCGTTCAATAGGCACTACTCCTCAGGTAAGGATCAGGCAGCTTCGAAGGATGTTCCAGGCAAAAGGCTTTGTCAGGGTGCTTGAAGCCCATAATGGTATTACCGGATTGATAGTAGAGAATGCGCGGTTTTCTAATGGGCAGGTAAACAAAGAGTTTGATGCCATCTGGCTCAGCAGCCTTACTGATTCTACTGCAAAGGGCAAGCCAGATATAGAGTGTGTTGATTTGACCTCGCGGTCGATATCCTTAAATGAGATATTAGAAGTTACCACCAAGCCAATAATATTTGATGGGGATACCGGCGGTATAACTGATCATTTTATTTTTGAAGTCAAGACACTTGAGAGGCTGGGGGTTTCAGCGGTAATAATCGAAGATAAGATAGGGCTTAAGAAAAATTCTCTTTTTGGCGCGGAAGCAAATCAGACACAGGATAGTATAGAAAATTTTTGTCATAAGATCAGTATGGGCAAGAAATCCCAGGTTACTGATGATTTTATGATTATAGCCAGGGTAGAAAGCCTTATCTTAAATAAGGGTATGGATGACGCTGTCAGCAGGGCAAAGGCTTATATCGGTGCCGGTGCAGATGGGGTCATGATCCACACCAGGCAAAATACCCCGGAGGAAATATTTAATTTTTGCAAGGAATATGCCGAATTTGACAAAAAGGTGCCTTTAGTTGTCGCACCCTCTACTTGCAGCCAAGTCCATGAAAATGAGCTCATAAAAAACGGCGTGAATATGGTTATTTATGCAAACCAGTTGCTGCGCGCCGCTTATCCTGCTATGGAAAAGGTCGCCATAGAGATCCTCAAGAACGAAAGGGCGTATGATTGTGAGAATTTGTGTATGCCGATAAAAGAAATAATCAGCTTAATAAATTGGGAGAAGGATAATACATGCTGAAACCAAGGGATTTCTTTAAACTGGTTACGCGAAAAAAAATAAGCTTTTTTTCCGGAGTTCCGGATTCTCTTTTAAAGGATTTTTGTGCATTTATTGAGGATACGGTCGGCAGGAAAAAACATATTATCGCAGCTAATGAGGGCAATGCGATAGCTTTAGCTGCAGGGAATTTCTTAGCTACCGCCAGGCCGGGGCTCGTATATATGCAGAATTCAGGGTTGGGTAACAGCGTTAACCCACTTTTATCTCTGGCTGATCCTGAAGTTTATGGAATACCGATGCTGTTGTTGATCGGCTGGCGCGGGGAGCCGCAGGTTAAAGATGAGCCTCAGCATCTAAAACAGGGTAAAGTCACTTTAGGGATGTTGAAGGCGCTGGGTGTTCCTTACAGGATCCTGCCGGGGGATCTTGCCGGAGCTGATAAAATTGTCAAAGAACTCTACGGGATTATGATTAAGCGCAGCTGTCCTGTAGCAATTATAGTGAAAAAGGGAACCTTTGAGCCCTATATAAAGAGAGCGTCAAAAACACCAAAGAGCGACCTTTCATTTATGAGCCGCGAAGAAGCAATAAAAACCATAATCAGCAATATCAGTGACCGGAGTATTGTTGTTTCTTCAACAGGCTATATCTCCAGGGAGTTGTTTGAGGTTCGCCAGTCACTTGAGCTTTCGCATAACCTGGATTTTATGACAGTTGGTTCCATGGGGCATGCTTCTCAGGTTGCATTAGGAGTTGCGTTAGAGAGCAGGAAATCGATCTACTGCCTTGATGGAGACGGGGCTCTTATTATGCACATGGGCGGCATGGCAATAATCGGCTCAACTTCCCCTGCTAATTTTGTGCATATCGTTTTAAATAATGGCTGTCACGACTCTGTAGGAGGGCAAGCTACAGCCGCGCTCAATATTGATATTGTTTCTATTGCCCTTGCCTGCAGATATAGGAAAGCATGCAGGGTTTATTCTGTCAGCCAGCTGATAAAATCTTTGAATGATACAAAACAGCATGGGCCGTGTTTAATAGAAGTTATCGTAAAAAAGGGCTCAAGGCCCGGATTAGGGCGGCCAACAACCTCGTTATATGAAATTAAGAAAAAGTTTATGGAATCCATTAAATAAAATGAAGAAATATAAAGAATTTTTTGGTTTTGGCAGTTTGAAAAAACTGGATAAACTTTTGGATAAGTATCACCCTAAGAAAATACTTTTATTTTCAGGAAAAAGTTCGTTCGGAAAAAGCGGTGCAAAATTCGTCTTAACCAAAACTCTTAAACATTACCGAGTCAGCAGATTCTCTGATTTTAGCGATAACCCCAAATTATCTGATATTAAGAAAGGTATCAGGGCGCATAGAAAATTCTTGCCGGACCTATCTATTGCTGTTGGTGGAGGCAGCGTTATTGATCTGGCAAAATTAGTCAATTTCTTCTCTCCCCAAAGTAGAAGCATAGACTACTATGTTAAATCAAAGGAAAACACATACAGTAAACCGAAACCCCTGATAGCCATACCTACGACTTCCGGTTCCGGCAGCGAGGCAACGCACTTTGCGGTATTCTACCGTAACAAAGTAAAGTATTCTGTTTCTAACAAATATTTATTGCCTGAAGCAGCTATTATTGACCCGCAGCTGAGCACATCTATGGATGAATATCTGACTGCCTGTACGGGAATGGATGCTTTCTGCCAGGCAGTAGAGTCCTATTGGAGCGTTGCTTCAAACAGGGCTTCTAAAAAATTAGCCAAACGCGCGATTAACCTGGTGTTAAATAATATTGTTAGGGCTGTTAAATCACCATCCCGTTCAAGCCGCAAGGCTATGTCTCTGGCGGCGCATTTGGCGGGGAAAGCCATCAATATCACTAAAACAACCGTTTCACATGCCTTATCTTATCCCTTAACTTCATATTTTGGCATACCACATGGCCATGCTGTTGCCTTAACTATCGGAGAGGCGCTTATTTTTAATTCCAGGATAACAGATCCGGATTCGGCTGATACAAGAGGAAGCAGCTTTGTGAAGAAAAGCCTGCAAGAGTTATATTCTTTAATGGGTTGCCGTGATGCCCATAGCTGCAGAGATAAAATATACTATTTGATGAGAGAGATAAATCTTGAAACAAGCCTTTCAAAACTCGGCGTAAAGACAAAAAGGCAGTTGATGGTTATTTCCAGGAACGCTAATTTAGAAAGATTAGCGAATAATCCCAGGCGTATTTCGCCGGGTGGCATAATGAATATCCTGAGGAACATACATTGATGAAAAATAAGCCCAATATAATCTTTCTGATGATTGACCAGCTTAGAGCAGACAGGCTGGATTCTTTCCAGATTTTTCAGGATTTAAAACAGGAAGGTGTTTTTTTTCCAAACATGGTTACATATGCACCATACACAGTTGCCTCTGTACATGCGATTTTAACCGGGATGTATGGCTGCCGCAACGGTGTAGATTCCTATTACGGCAATCTTGATTTTGATGCTGATAATTGCATGACGCTGCAGCAGTATCTTTTGGGCCAAGGGTATTATACAAAGGCAGATGTCTTGTCGAAAATTATACTTCCTGCTCAGGGTTTCTCGGAAATAACAGTGCATGATGAATATAAAGATAACCTTGCGTTAAGGCATAAGGATATGATAAAAGAGGCAGGCACAAGAGCCCCATTTTTTCTGTTCTTCCAATACAGCAATATCCATACAGGGATTATCAGTCAGGTCGTAAATAAATTTACTGATGATGATAAAGAATATTTTCACCAAACAGATAGGAACCTGGAGCGTTATGATGGTTTTGTCGCGCAGGCTGGAAGGTATCTGCGTGAAATAATTGATTTGATTTCTAATGATAATGCCCTCAGAGATACTTTAATAGTGGTATTGACTGACCATGGCTGTTCTTTGGGCGAGAAGCCGGGTGAAAAATGCTATGGCGTATTTGTATATGATTATACAGTAATGACATTCGCATATTTTATATACAATTCCTTACTTCCGAAGGCCAGGCAGGTCAATGCGCTGGTCAGGACTATTGATATAATGCCTTCCTTAATGGCCATGCTCGGGATTGAACAGAAAGAGGGTTTTAAAAAAATGCAGGGAGAATCTTTTTATGACGGCATAGAGGAGAATAGGGTCATTGACAGAGAGGCTTATATAGAGACTGCGCCATTAAGCGGTCCGCACCCTTCTCCGAATAAGCCAAATATTTGTGCTTATAGGACAAAAGACTGGAAACTCATATATAACGAAGCAACGGCAAAAAGAGAACTATATGATTTGGGTAGTGACCCGCAGGAAAACAGGAATTTAAGCGGTAAATCGATGAAGGTAGAAGAAGAGCTTTTGAACAAAATGTCAATTGTATCCGGAAGGATAAAAATCAACTGATAAATATGCCCCAGGCAAGGCGTTTGTTTTATAATTATGGTTTTTTATCTATGGCTCAGCTGTTTCTTTTTGCTGGCGGGATAATTTCCGTAAGCATATTAGCCAGGATTCTGGGGCCGTATGATTACGGTAGGTATAATCTTTTTCTGTTCTCTGCGCAGATATTAAGCATGTTTGCTTCTACTTGGGTTTTGAATCCGGCTGCGGCAAAGTTTGCAAGCGAAGAATTTCTTAAAACTAAGTCTATCGGGAAGACTTTTTATTCTGAATTAACGATAGTCTTTGTAAATACCATAATAGTCGGTTTAGTGTTATTTTTATTAAGAAGTAAGATCAGCAGTTTTTTAAGCATAGATAGCCATTTCGTAACAATTTTAATTTTTATTTACATCGTATTTTTTGCAATATTTAATCTTTTTTACTTTTGTTTTCAGGGTAGCCTTCAGTTCAAAGTTTTCGGATTAATGCCTCTGGTAAGAAGCCTTGTTTTTATCATTTTGCTGTTTTTGGCAATTTCCTTTAAGAGTTTCGGATTTAACCTTGCGGTCAGCTGTCTTTCTTTATCTTATATTATCGCGATCCTTATATTTTGGCCGAGGATTAAAGGGATATGCCATTTTGGCATCGATACAAAGATGATCCGTGATATCTTAAGTTTTTCCTGGCCGGTAATATTTTTTGTTGTGGGGAATTTTTCGCTGGATTGGGTGGATAAATATATGCTGAAAGTACTTATTTCTACTTACGCAGTAGGGATTTATTCTGCAGCCTGGACATTAACATCAAATTTAGTAATGCTCCCGCAACTCTTGTATACCCTGATAATGCCGATTATAACTTCATATAAGATACAGGATAGGAATGAACACGTAAAATTTTATCTCAATAAATTTGTGCCTCAATGTGCTTTATTTTTTTCATTCTTAGTAACCCTCGGGATAGTATTTGCCAGTGTTTTCATGCCTATGTTATACGGAAGCAAATACGCCGAATCAATTAATATATTCATTATACTGGCCTTAGGCAGTTTGTTTATGGGCATTAAATATTTTTATAATCCTGTTTCAACGGTCTTTAATTTTATCCGCCTCACAGGAAGCATAAATTTAATCACCGCGGTTATTTGTATTTTGCTTAATTTCGTATTTATTTCGGCATTCGGGATAACTGGGGCGGCAGTTGCCACAGCCGCAAGCAGCTTTTTAGCATGCGCAGCGGTTATGTTCATTATAAACAAGCAGTTTGGAATAGTAAATTTTCGGGCTTTATTCTGCAGTATGCCGGCAATAATCGTATCTATTTTGTGCTTATTTAATAGGGGATTGTTAATAAACCTAATTTCTTCGTTCCTGGTCTTTAGCCTTGTGTATTTGTTAGTAAAGAGGCTGAAAATATTCTCTAAGGCTGATATCGTCTATATCGAAAAAATTGATATGCCTCCCTGGGCAAAGAGGCAGGTTTTAAGATTCTACGGGAGTTTTAATTGATGAATTGTATAATCTGCGGGTCCGTAAGATACAAAAAAACAATCTATGGAGGGTATCTTTTCAAGGGAAAAGAGTATTTTTTGGTCCGTTGCGTTGATTGCGGTTTTATTTATCTCGATCCTATGCCATCGAAAGATGTCCTGGAAGGCATATATACCGGCGATTCCTATTTTAATGAATACTATATTCCTGGGGCAGATAAATTGGGCTGCTTGCAGGATGATGATTTAGCCAGCCCCCACCATTTAAAGGCAATCTCTGCAATGAAAAAATTTGTGAGTTCCGGAGACCTGCTTGATGTCGGGTGCGCAGCCGGTGCTTTCTGCTTACAGGCGCAAAGAGCAGGATTTAATGTCTATGGGTTGGAACCAAATAAAAAGATGTCTGAACATGCAAGCAGCAGGCTCAAGGCAGAGATAAAGAATGGCGAGTTTTGTAAAGGTATATATCCTGGTAATCGGTTTGACGTAATCAATATGGCAGATGTATTGGAGCATGTTCCCTCTCCGGCCGAAAGCTTAGAGCTTGCCGGTAATTTGCTTAGGGATAGCGGTATCCTGGTCCTGGAACAGCCATTGACTTATAACCGTTCGCTTTTTAATATTTTTCTGAGATTCAATATGTTATTTAAGAAAGAAAGGCTTTCTGATAGCCCTCCTACGCACTTATGGGAATTCAGACCGGAAACCTTAAGGGCTATTCTTAAAACAACCGGTTTTGAGGTTATTTATGAGGAAGTATATGAAAATAGAGCCAAGCCAGATTTTGTCTATAAAAAGTTGTCTTTTAAGAATAGGCTATCTATAGGAATAAAGAATATCTCTTCATTCATCTCAGGGTGTACTCTTTTAAGATGGCTCAAGTGCGGAGACAGGGCTGTTGTCGTTTGCAGGAAAATTAAGCCAAGAGTACTTTTTGTGCATCCCACACTAGGGATAGGCGGGGCGGAAAAAAACAGGCTGAATATTTTGAAAATGTTTGACAGCTCAGGATTGGAAATTTCAATTTGTTGCATTAAAGAAAAGGGCGACCTCGCAGAGGAGTTTATTAAGCTCGGGTTTAAGGTAGATTGTCTTAATAAAAGCGACAGGTCTTTAAACTTATTTACTACGTTTGCTTTGCTGCGTTATTTAAAACGCGGAAGTTTCTCAATCGTACATTCTTGCCTGACAAATACTAATTTGCATACAAGGCTGGCAGCTTGGTTTTGCAGGGTACCGGTTATAATCGCCGAAGAACAAAGCGAATATGAAAGGTATAACAGGCGATTGGAATGGTTGTTAAAACCTGTTAACAGGTGGCTGGCACGTTCAACAGACAGGATTATAGCCTGTTCTGGCAGGACAGCTTTATCAATAAGCAGCCAGGACCGGATTCCTTTTGAAAAGTTTCTTGTAATCCATAATGTAATCGATACAACAGAATTTTCTCCCGTTAAGAGTAAATATCAATTGTTGGAGGAATTGGGCTTGAGCCGGGAAGATATTATTGTGGGCTATGTTGCGTCACTAGCCAGGAGAAAGGGCCATATTTATTTAATTGATGCTGTCTTTAACTTGTTAAACTGGGAGCCGAGGCTAAAGTTAGTCCTGGTAGGTGATGGGCCGCTAAGAAATGAGTTAGAAGAGTCAGTTTCAGAAAGAAGGATTACCGATAGGGTATTATTTACCGGCAAAAGAAGGGACATTGCTGATTTATTGCCTTTATTCTCTGTTTTTGTCTCTCCTGCGTTGAATGAGGCATTTGGTATTGTCTTGATCGAGGCGATGTATATGGGTGTTGCCTGTGTTGCGACCCGTGTAGGCGGCGTGCCGGAAGTTATACAGGATAGAGAGAGCGGCATATTAGTTAATCCCGCTGATTCCAAAGCATTGGCAGATGCAATTAAAGAGCTGCTTCTTGATCCGGGACGCGCATCCTTGTATGCAGATGCTGCCAGAAAACGAGTGATAGAAAATTTTACAGCAGATAGGTATGCTCAGAAATTATCAGAATTATATAAAGAGCTTTTGGGAGCAAAACTGAAATCGAAAAGGAGCAAGCAAAATGTTTAAATGGAAAGATAAAAAGGTTTTAGTTACCGGAGCAGGCGGTTTTATAGGAAGCCATCTGACAGAGAGGCTGCTTTCTTTAGGCGCGTTTGTCCGGGCTTTTGTCGAATATAACCCGCATGGCGACGCAGGCCACATTAATCATCTATTGGTAAATAAAAGCAAGCGGCTTGAAATTTTCTATGGAGATATCAAGGAAATGGAAACCGTCAGGAAGGCTGTAGATCATAATGAAGTAATATTTAACCTGGCAGCCCTGGTGGGCATCCCTTATTCATACGAGCACCCCCAGGAAGTAGTCGATACTAATACGTTGGGTACCCTTAATATACTGATTGCAGCAAGAGAGAATAAAATCTGTAAGATTGTGCAGACTTCTACAAGTGAGGTTTATGGCACTGCGCTTTATGTGCCGATCGATGAAAAGCATCCCCTGCAGGCCCAATCGCCGTATTCTGCGAGTAAAATTGCAGCCGATGCCCTGGCTCTAAGTTTTTACTGTTCCTACGGCCTGCCCGTATCTATTATACGGCCATTTAATTGTTTTGGCCCAAGGCAGTCATTAAGGGCGGTAATCCCTACAATAATAGCACAGGCTTTAAAGAATAGGGTCATTTGCCTGGGGAATATCGCGCCGAAAAGAGATTTTACATATGTAGCTGATACTGTCAGCGGGTTTATCAGGGTGGCTGAGTCGCCAAAAAGCACAGGAGAGATTATCAATATTGGCACATCTAGAAGCGTTTCTATCGGCCAGCTTGCAAAAATCATAGCCGGTTTAATAGGAAAAGATGTAGATATCAGGCATGAAAAAATGCGCATAAGGCCAAAGAAAAGCGAGGTTATGTGCTTATGCGCAGATAATAAAAAAGCAAGGAAGCTTCTTGGCTGGCGGCCTCAAATCAGCCTCGAGGAAGGGTTAAGGCTTACAATTGAATATGTTGCTTCGCACCAGCATCAGTATAACCGTAAAGGTTATGCTATATAACTATTGATCGGAGGTTGAAATGAAAGCGATAATATTAGCCGGAGGACAGGGTACCAGGTTACGGCCGCTTACTTTTGCTATCCCGAAGCCGCTTATACCTGTTGGTGAAAAACCAATCCTGGAGGTAATAATCAACCGTCTGAAGAAACACGGTTTTAAGCATTTTATATTGTCAGTCGGCTATAAAGCTGAGCTTATACGGACATACTTTCAACACGGCAGAAAATTCGGTATCAAGATTGATTACATACATGAAGAAGAGCCGTTAGGCACCGCCGGTTCTCTAAAATTGATTGCCGATAAATTTGCGTTTACGGATAAAGAATCATTTTTATTGATGAATGGAGATATCCTGACCAGGCTTGACTTTGAAAAAATGATTGATTTTCATAACCGCAGGAAATCAGATTTGAGCGTCGGGACAAAAAAGATATCCCAAAGGCTTGCTTTTGGAGTAATGGATATCAAAAACGGCCGCATAAAGGGCATTATAGAGAAACCGGTTGAACACCATTCTATAAGTTCAGGTATATATATAATCAAGTCTTCCTGTTTGAATTATATACCCAAGAATAAGTTTTTTACGATGCCGATGCTGATAGATATTGTTATTAAAGAAGGAAAACGCGTATTGCCGTATTTTATAAAAGAGGATTGGATGGCAATAGAGCAGCTTCAGCATATTGAAGAGATCAACGATAACCTAAAGAAGTGGATCAGGGAATGAAGAGCGTATCGATTATAATACCAGTTTATAATGAAAAGCGCACTATCCGTGAGATCATAAAACGGATAGATGATGTAGATATCGGGCTTGAAAAAGAGATAATCGTAGTTGACGGCTGTTCGACTGACGGGACAAAAGAGATTTTGCAGAATCTCGGAAGAAAAGATATAAAAGTAATACACGAAGAGAAAAGGAAGGGTAAAGGCGCAGCAATACGGCTGGGGTTTAAAGAGGCAAGCGGTGATATTTTCCTGATCCAGGATGCAGATCTGGAAGTCCTGCCGGCAGAATACCCGTACTTATTAAATCCGATAATTGCAGGCCATAAAAAAGTCGTATTTGGCTCCAGATTTCTAAGGGGCAGGGGAATGACCCGGTTTGGCAGTTACATCGGAAACCAGCTTATAACCTGGGCAGTGAACATTCTGTTCCTGGTCCGGCTTTCGGATATAGCTACGTGCCATAAAGTCTTCACAAAAGAGGTCGCAAAGAAATTACATTTAAAATCCAATGGTTTCGAGATTGAAGCAGAAATCACGACAAGGCTTATTAAAAACGGACAAAATATTTATGAGATCCCGATAGATTATGTTCCCAGGACTCACCGGGAAGGAAAGAAGCTGCACTGGCGTATAGGTTTTAAGGTGCTTTTGGCAATAATTAAATTCAGGCTTAGTTTTTGATGATTAAGAATATTTTGACTATAGATGTTGAAAGTTTCCTGCATTCCAGATATGGCAGGGATAAACTGGTTGACGAAACTGCGGGCCTTGAAGAAGTATCGCGTTCAATTGATATGTTTCTCGGTCTTTTGAAAAGATATAATCATAAGGCAACTTTTTTTGTTCTAGGTGTTATTGCTGAGCGCCTGCCGCAGGCAGTAAAAAATATTGTAAATAGCGGCCATGAAATTGCAAGCCATGGTTATCAGCATAGGCCAATTTTTACATTAAAGCCAGAACAGTTTAAGGATGATTTAATGAGATCAAAAAATGCTTTAGAAAGGATTACCGGTACTCAGATTATTGGTTTTCGCGCTCCGTACTGGTCGATTACAAAGAAATCACTTTGGGCTATTGATTTAATAAAAGAATGCGGGTTTTCATACGATTCCAGTATTTCACCGGCTGTAAACTTCTTATACGGAATAGAAGGGGCTCAGAGGAGGATATATAAGCATGATTCCGGGTTATGGGAGATCCCGCCGACTACTATAAAATTATTCGGGAAAAACATTATTGTCGGAGGAGGTTTTTACCTTAGGGCTTTGCCTTATTTTGTTACCAGGTATGTATTTAAAAGGTTAAACAAAAAGAAATCTTCTGCCATGGCTTATTTTCATCCTCATGAGGTATTAAATACTAAGTCTGACATGGACCTGCCTTTAGCAGAAGATTTTATACTTAATTTTAATAAAGATTCTGTTGCACAAAAACTGATTAAATTGCTTGGAGATTTTGAGTTTGATTCTGTAAAAAATGTATTAAATGACGAATATGGATATCAAAAGCCAGGGTACCATAAATAAGACTGAATGGAATAATCTTGTATTATCAAGCCGGCAGGCCAGGTTTTACCAGATGGCCGAGTATCAGGAGGTAATAAGGGAGGTCTTTGGATATAAGCCTTATTACCTTATTTTAAGCGAAAATAACGAAGCCTTCGGCGTCCTGCCCCTTTATGTAGTAAAGACACTATTTTATAGGAAGCTGGAATCAGTCCCGTTCGCTGAATATGGAGGTATTATTTCTAACCGTCCGCAGAGTATAGAATTCCCAAAGCTGATAGAATATGTAAGAGTTTTAATGGCTGATAATAAGTTAGATTACCTCCAGGTAAATGGCGGCCTGGGTATTGAAGAGGGTTATATGCAGGATAATTTCTTAAAGCTTAATTTTTATAATTATGCTGAGCTTGATTTAAGCGCAGGCGAATCCGGGCTATGGGAGGCATTTGATTATCAGGTAAAGAAGGCTGTGAATAAGGCTCTGCGGGAGAAATTAGAATGTTTTCAGGAAGCCAGCTACGGCTCGGTTAAGAAGTTTTTTTATCCGTTGTATTTAAAGTCTCATCACAGGCTTCTTTCCCCGCCGCTAAGTATTAAATATTTTTATACCTGCCTGAAATATTTTAATGACAAAATGAAGATATTCTTTGTCAGGGACGGTAAAAAGGTAATTGCGGCACTTTTGGGGTTTGCCTGCGGTGATAGAGTTTATATTCAATATATAGCTTCGGATGAGAAAGCGCACCACAAAAGGGCGGTAGATCTCGTCCATTGGGAATTTATCAAATGGGCAGTAAATAACAGTATACAATATTTTGATTTTGGCCCGGCAAGGTATGAGGGCCAGTTAAACTATAAGTTGAAATGGGCAGTAAAGTTAAGGCAATATAATTATTATTATTTATTTAAAGATAATAGGCAAAAACAAGCTTTGCCTGAACCACTGACACCTGATTCCGGGAATTTACAATTTATTAAAAAAATCTGGGGCCTGCAGCCTGTTTTTGTCCAGCGTTTGTTAGGCCCCCGGGTAAGATATAATCTGGCGAAATGACAATCATTTTAATAATTATTGCGGCTTTTTTTATACGTTTAATACCATATTTGTGGCTGCCGGTTAACCTTAGCGGGGATGCCTTGGTTTATAATGATCTGGCATTAGACATCGTGCGATGGGGAATATTAACGCCGGAAATGCTTGCCCAATTTCCGTTAAAAGACCACCCGGTTTATCCTGCATTTCTGGCGGCTATATATTCATTATTTGGACAGAATATTCCGGCAATAATCTTAATTCAGTCTTTGCTTGGTGCTCTACTTTGTTTAGTTGTGTATAAGACCTCATTAGAGTATTTTAATAAGCGAATATCATTAATTTCGGCTATAATCGTATGCTTATACCCGGTATTTATCCGGCTGCCAAGCCTGCTGCTTTCAGAAAATATTTTTGTATTCTTATTTACACTAACGCTGTATTTTGCAATTAAATATGTTAAGAACCACAGAATGATCTTTCTTTCTTTAAGCAGTTTATTTCTGGGGATGAGCGTATTGACCCGTTCCGTTGTTATACTTTTTGCTCCGTCATTGTCTTTGTTGTTTTTTCTCTCAGCAAGGAAACACCTGGGGCTAGCGAAAAATTTTTTCAGGCAGATAGTTTTTTTTATTCTTTTTGCTTGCGTAATAATACCGTGGAGTATGAGAAACTATTATGTTTCCGGAGGCCAGGTAATACCGGTTACAGAAGCCCCGGATAGAGGGCTTTATAATTCATTCTGCCCTTACCAGGGGAAAATATTTGGTATCAGGCCTGACAATGATCCGGTAATGATAGAGGCCAGGTCTATAAGCTCATTCAAAGAGAGGCGGAGTTTCTTCTTCCGTAAAACCGTGGATTTCGTAAGGAATAATCCTTATAAGACATTAAAACTCGAGATTCTTAAGGTTCTATACTTGTGGTCTCCCTTGGATTGGGAAATACTAGGCAATGGAATAGCTGTTTATAATTTCGGGTTTGCATTTCTTGCTCCATTTTTCTTTTATGGGATAATGCTGATATTCAGGAAACTCAGTTACAGCTATCTGACGCTGTTAATGCCTGTCCTTTATTTTCAAATCATACACTTGGTTTATTTTGCATTGCCGAGGTTCAGAATCGGTTTTGAGCCGTCTTTAATAATTGTATCCGCATTCGGCCTAAACAATGTTTTTTCAAAGGTTCTCAACAAAAAGAAGGCAGCAATATGGATAAGCATTTATTTTCTCTTTAATTTTGCGCTTTTTCATTATAGCAGCCAGGCAAAATTAATCTTTAGGCAGGTTTGTATCTGGCTGAAGCTGTGGTAGAGAAAGGAAAATAATGAAGCTATTATTAGTGAATCCCCCTTATTTAGAGGATGTTTATTCCGGGTTTAAGCATGCCGTACAGGTCCAGATCCCCCTGGGATTAGCTTATATTGCCGCGTCTGCAATACAGGAAGGCGCCGAAGTTGAGATACTTGATGCCAATGCCGAACAGCTCAGCATTGAACAGACAATCAGCAAAATCTTGCTTTCAGATTCCGATATCATCGGTTTGTCCTCGACTACTTTGATGATCCCTATAATTGCTAAATTGGCCAGGGAAGTAAAGAGACAGTCAAATAAGAAGATTATTATCGGCGGGCCGCATGTGACTTTCTTTCCTGAAGAGACTTTAACCGGCTTGCCCGAAGTAGATATCATTGTAATGGGTGAAGGGGAAGAGACGGTAAAAGAGCTGATCAGGAATTCGTTCGGTAACCTTTTTAATATCAGGGGCATTGCCTTCAGGGATAAAGGAAAAATAATCGTAAACCACTCCCGTGAAAGGATAGAAGACCTTGATACAGTTATGTTTCCGGCAAGGGAATTGTTTAGGCTTGAACTATACCGGCCGGGTGCTCTTTGGAATATAGGATTTTCCGGGAAAAAAAGCATGACGCTGATTTCTTCGCGCGGATGCCCCAGCAGATGCAGGTATTGTTCATCTTTGCATTTCTGGGGGCCGAAGGTTCGTTTCCGCAGCATAGGAAATATTATTTCAGAGATCGAGATGCTTTATAACAAATACGGGACCAGGCAGATTGCGATACTTGATGATACATTTTTAGCGAATAAAACCAGGGCAGAAGAATTCTGCGATGAGCTTTTAAAAAGAAAATTAAAAATTAACTGGTGGTGCTACGCAAGGCTTGATTTCATTTATCCCAGGCAGCTTTTCAGAAAAATGCGGCGCGCCGGATGCTACGGTCTTAACTTCGGAGTTGAAAGCGGCAACCAGGGCGTACTTGACGACGTACAAAAAAATATCAAATTACCCGTAGCAGAAGAAATAGTAGCTTCGGCCAAAAGAGAGGGGTTTCTTGTTCTTTGCAGCTTTATGATAGGCCTGCCAAAGGATGATAAAGAAACAGTGCGTCAAACCATTGAATTTTCCATAAAATTGAACCCGCACATAGCCCAATATTGCATAACTACACCTTTTCCCGGGACTGATCTTTACAGGCAGGCAAAAGAAAAGGGCTGGCTGGACAATGTCAGAGACTGGGCAGATATGGGGCTACATCAGAGGACAAAGTTCCATAATGACTATCTCAGCGGAGATGATATTTATGAGTTATACCAGTCGGCACATAAGAGATTTTATTTTCGTTTTGGCTATTTTTGGATGTTATTTTGCCATCTCCTGAAGAACCCCAGGCAAATACGCGGTTTCTTGTTGGCTGGAATATATATGATAACGGAGGTATTCAGAAAAAGATGAATGAAGAAAGATTGACAAAATACGGGGATATTGTTGACCGGATAAACAGGGGTTTTTCTCTTCCGCTTGCCAAGGCCCTTTTAAAGACCCCTGTTACGCCTAATGCAATTACTTTTTTTAGGTCATTTTTAGTGATAGCAGCAATGTATCTTTATCTTAAATGCAGCTTATATGCTATTTTTACAGCCGGAATTTTGCTTCAACTATCGGATATATTTGACTATGTGGATGGTGATTTAGCCAGGCTCAAGAATAAAGTAACTATTGAGGGGCAGTGGCTTGAATACCTGGAGAATAACTTCCAGGGGACAAGCGGTACTCTTTTAGGTTTTTTTGTATGTTTAGGTATATACCTCAAAACCTTAGACGCAAGAATATTTATTATCCTTTTCTTCCTGGCATTTGGTTTTCATATGAAAAAAGCGTTAATCCATACTCCAGTCAAATCCGGAAACTGGATTTTTAACCTTATGGATAGCTCCTCGGCAGCTCATTTTAAAAAGGAGACGAGCTCAAATATTTTTATAAAACTGGCAAAGATTTTCCTTTGGGTGTCAACCAGGGATATTAACATATTATTTTTGGCTTCCGTAACTTTGCCGGTATTTTATAATCAGTGGGGCCTTAGCCCGTTGTATCTTGTATTGATAGCTTTTGCTGTTTCGCATAATTTAACCTGGATTGGTATTGCCTATTTTCAATGGAAAGCGATAGAGAGATGATAGCGGCGATGATCGATATAAAGGTTGTGATCATATCAGCACTCTTAGGGTTATTATTTTTCTTAAGTCCCGGAGGTTTTACTGTTTCGTTAGTTGTTTTACTGGTAGTTCTTAAAAAAAATATAAAAGCTGATGCCGAATCCAGGTTTATAATGAATCTTTTTATGGCTGCATTTTTGTTAAGGCTGCTTCTGCTTTTTTCAGTCAGCGCGTTTATGGTTTCAAGAAACGAAGTTTTATTTTATCCCGGATATCCTGGCTGGTCTGTTAAGTTCATCGGTGACAGCGCCTACTATACATTGAGAGGGTATTGGATGTCTTTAGACTGGAGAGGTTTTTTTCTTACCCAGAAAGTTCTTGGCTCGGCTTATAACCCTGTTTATGGATGGCAGGGCTACAATTTTATTATAGCCGGGTTTAATTACTTGTTTGGTTTCAGCCCTGTATCAAGTGCCATAATGAATTGCCTTTTTGGTTCACTGATACCGGTTGTTTGTTATTATGTCTGCCGGCAGGTTTTTTCTTTAAATGTAAGCAGAATATCCGCTTTGTTAATGGCATTTTTTCCGTCATTGCTGTTGTGGTCCATAACCAATCTTAAAGACGCATCTTTAATCCTGGTGATTTTATGCATATTCTGGCTTTTTATAAAATTGACTTCTTATCCTTATGTCCGGCAGAAGATAATATTATTTTTTGCGATATTTATTGCATTATTTATACTCTCAACCCTGAGAAAATTTATTATGCCAATAGTGTTGCTTAGTTTATTTATAACAGCTTTAGCTGTTTCCGGACACCCGCGTCTTAAAGTGAAGATATTCATTGTATTAATCATTATTTTTTCATCTATAGTGCTATTCAGGCTTAGCCCGGCCAAGATCGATAAGATATTCCGTCAAAAAATATTCAGGGTGTTATCTTTGCATCAGGCTTCAGCAAAGACGCCCGGGAATAACTACAGGATACTTGAAGACAAGTACTATATCTTAAATCCATATTTTGTATTTGGAAAGCAGCCTGATGAAGAGTGTTATGTGTATCCTGCTAACAAGCTAAGCTATGGGCAATATATAATGGCTTATATGAGAGGTTTGTTTCATTTCATCTTTGAGCCTAATATATTCAGACCTGTCAAAAAAACCATGTTTTTGGCTTATCCTCAGATGTTGCTTTGGTATATTATGGTTTTACTTTCGCCTTTAGGTTTATTTATTTCTCTTCGTTATGCCTGGAAGAGGTATCTGATTCTTTTGATTTATTCGTTTTTATTGGTTTCTGCTTTGTCTTTGACCCAGGCAAATATCGGGACGGTATTACGCTTCAGGGATATGATTACTCCTGTAGTAGCTATCTGGGCAGCAATCGGTATCACAAAAATATCCGGTAAAAAGATACTGAAGGAGCAACCTTAATGAAAAAACAGGCAATCATTTTTTTAGCGGCAGCCGTATTTGTTTTGCTTGAGCTTATTTCCTTGAGCCCAAAGATATCATCTTTATTCAGCCTTGATTTTCCTATTGCAGTGCATAAAGGTTTTCCTGTTCCTGTATTTTTTTGGTTAGTAGTTTTCCTATATTCAGCTTTTATATCGTATCTTCTTAAAATAAGACTTGTAAATATAATAAAGAAAATGCTGGTTTTTGGTTTTTTGCAGCATTTGTTGATTGATTTATTAATGTTAAAATTTCAACTTTCAAAAGGAGCCGCCCGGTTATTAGGAAGCCAGGCTTATGTTTTTTATTGTGACTTGTTTATTTTGTCAGCTTTTAGTTTATTAGCACTATACTCATCAAAGGTATTTGAACTGAACAGAAATCAAAACAGCGGGCAGAGTTATTCATCCAATGTTTATACCTCTTTGTTTTTAATGCTTCTGGTGTATATAGCTTCGGCACTCTTTTTAAACGGATTTATATTTCTGCCATGTTTCATCCTTTTAGTTTTTGGTTTAGGAATTTTTAGGTCTCTCAAAAAGTACCCGGCCCAAAATACAATTTTTGTAAGGGCAAGCAGTATTAAAGGCTGGTTGCTTAATGAGAAGGTATTTTTGTTATTAATCTTTATTTTTGCCCTTGCGTTACGGATATTTTACTTATACAGGATAATGTCGGTTCCAGAATATATCGATACTGGTTCTGATGGCAGGCTTTATGATTCTCTTGCGTATGCTTATATGCAGGGAAACAACATAACCGAGGCCTTAGTCGCCGGTTACTGGTTATTTGTGTCTGGGGTATATGCGATATTTGGCAGGAGTTATTTTGCGGTATGTTTTATCCAGGGCATATTTACTTCGCTGGCCTGTATTTTTGTGTATTTTATTTCTAAAATTTTATTTAACCTTAAAACTGCAAGGATTACTGCAGCTATGTCAGCTTTAAATTTTTCGGCAATTTTTTCTTCCTCGGCTATAGGCCACCAGGCATTGGATTTATTCTACTCAACTTTGGGTGTTATGCTTTTTGCAGTATATATCTATTATCAGGGCAATTTTAAAGCAAAAAATCTGCATCTTGCATTAACCGGGCTTATCTGGGGGCTGGCTATTGCTACCAGAGAGATAAACTTTTTTTATCCATTTATGGTTATTCTAGGGCTAATGTTATTTTTATCCAGGAAAGCCGGTTTTAAAAAAACAGTGGTTGACTGTTTGTTGATAGTTGTATTCGTATTGATTTCACTATCTCCTTTTGCATTGAGAAACAAAGTTAATCTGGGGACCTATTATCCTGTTTCATCCGCCGAAGGGACAAATTACCCAATAGTAGAGAGTTATCTCCGCGGAGAAAACCCGGACTTAGTCAAAGCCGGAATTGATTTATCTGCCCCCGGGTCATTTCTTAAGTTATTATACGAGAAGCCGTCATTTGTTTTAAGGGTCCTTGGCAATAATTATTGGATGAAATTTAAAGCTATGTATTTAAACCAGGGGTATGGCGGGATTGACCCGATATTTCTATATAGATTGAGCAACTATTATTACAGCTTGTGGTTTTATGCGTATATCCTTACATTAATAGGCATATTTGCGGCTTTCAGGAGATATGGGTTATTTGGGACGCATTTACTTATATTGATTTTTATCGCTTATAGGACAGGAATACATTTTATTACCGAGGCGTCATATAGGCATCGGGCGCCTATTGAGCAGTTTTTACTGATTTATCTGGCTTATGGTATCTCTGTTGTTTGGACAGCTTATAAGAATTCTTTTAAAAATGAAAAAAACTAAGATTTTACCATTGCTATTATCGTTTTTCGTTACTTTGTCTGCGTTATACATCGCTTTTAAAGGAACGACTATCTCCGGGATATTTTCCTATATCTTGCAAGGGAAGTATATTTATGTCGCACCGGCATTATTAAGTTTATGGCTTTATTGTTACATACGATCAGTACGCTGGGGCTTATTTTTTGATAGAAAGCTGGATAATAAACTTTTGTTTTCTGCGACAGTTGTCGGTTTAATGGCTAATAATATCTTACCGGCAAGGACCGGGGAAGTGTATAAGGCTTATATATTGGGGCATAAATCCTCGGTAAGCAAGAGTTATTGCCTGGGGACTGTCCTTCTTGAACGCCTCTGGGATGCTTTAACTTTAGTTTTATTTAGCGTTGTTATTTTTATCTGGGTAGGGCTGTTTAGTACAACTGGTTTAGAAAAAGCGCTGTACAACATCCATGTAAAGCAGCTGGCATTGATTTTCGGGATACTATGCTTTTTAATTTTATTATTTCTGTTGATATGGGTCAGGAATTCAGGTTATTTTATCAAATTGATTTGCCGGTTTGCAGGAGTGTTTTCGTTAAGTTTTGCTGATTTTTGTTCTGTCCGGCTTACTAAGCTTTCCGAGGGATTGGTCATATTCCGGGGGTGGAAGAAGGTGTCAATGATTGCCGTATTATCCCTGATAATCTGGCTTATGGCAGCTTTGACCATTTATTACATGTTTAAAGTTTTCTCCATAGAATTAGGGCTAATGGCAGCTTGTCTTCTTCTCGTTGTAATCGGCCTCTTTGTAATGATACCGTCATTAGGTAGCTTAGGGACCATGCAGATGGGTTTTATAGTTGGCTTGGGCGCCTTTGGGATAAATAAGGCCGATGCACTCAGCTTTTCACTGGTTTATCAGTTCGTTGATACTATGCCGGTTATACTTGCCGGCCTGATTTTATTCTGGAAGGACGGTTATGCCTTCGGAAAAATTAAATGAAGCTTCTCGGGCTTTAGCCAGAGGTTTCTTGGAGCTAAATACTGAAAGGCCGAGCTCCATCAGCATCTTCGAAGGTGCGATTTTGTGGCCGCCAACGCATAAAAAGGAATGACCATGGACAAAAAAATCAGTCTTTCTTGTTTTTTCCCGTGTTTTAATGATGCCGGCTCTATTGCCAGCATGGTTGTGATTATGGATAAGGTGGCACGGCAGGTAAGCGATGACTATGAAATAATAGTAGTGGATGATTGCAGCACTGATAACAGCCGGGTTGTTTTGGAAGAGCTGTGTAAAAAATATACTGCTCTTAGGCTTATTTATCATGAAAGAAATGAGGGCTATGGTGGCGCCTTAAGGTCAGGGATTTATTCATCAAAAAAAGAATTCATTTTTTATACGGATGGCGATTTTCAATATGACGTTACTGAGCTTAATAATCTTATTTCCTGCCTTGGCCCCGGAGTAGATATTGTCAACGGCTATAAACTCAGCCGGAGTGATAGCCTTAGCAGGAAAGTGATAGGAGGGATTTACCAATACACGATGAAGCTTATGTTTGGCTTTAAGATCAGGGATGTAGATTGCGATTTCAGGCTGATGAGGAGAAGTATATTTGATAAGATCAAGCTTAGGTATAACAGCGGTGTTATTTGCGTTGAGATGATAAAGAAAATACAAAATGCCGGGTTTTCTTTTGCTGAAACCGGTGTCAGCCATTATCACCGCGTGTATGGTAAGTCGCAGTTTTTCAATATCGTAAGGATTTATCAAGTGGGAAGGGATATCCTGAAATTATGGTGGACGTTAAATTTTAAAGAAAGGCAGGCATGATGAAGAACCTTGAAAAATATTATAAAGGAAAATCCGTGCTTATTACCGGGGGCCTGGGGTTTATAGGCAGTACTCTTGCGCAAAGATTGGTTAAGCTTAAATCCAGCGTGACTATCGTCGATTCCCTGATACCGCAATACGGCGGTAATATGTTTAATATTCACCAGGTAAAGAACAAAGTTAAAATAAACTTTTCCGATGTCCGTGACAAATACTCAATGAACTTCCTTATTAAAGATAAAGACCTGCTTTTTAATCTTGCCGGGACATTAAGCCATATAGACAGCATGACGGATCCGTTTACAGACCTTGAAGTTAACTGTGCCGCTCAACTTGCCATATTAGAGGCTTGCAGAAATTATAATCCGGGGATAAAAATCATATTCGCAGGCACCCGCAGCCAATATGGCAGGCCTGAGTATCTACCCGTAGATGAAAAGCACCCGCTGAAGCCTGCTGATGTTAACGGCATAAACAATATTGCAGGGGAGAGTTACCACCTTTTATATAACGAGGTCTATGGTATAAAAGCGTGCTCTTTAAGGCTTACCAACACCTTTGGGCCCAGGCACCAGATGCACCATCACCGTCAGGGAATAATTAACTGGCTTATCCGCCAGGTTATTGACGGCAATGAAGTGAAATTATACGGGGATGGCGCTCAGGTCAGGGATGTAAGCTATGTTGATGATGTGGTTGATGCTTTTATTATCGCCATGGCCCGTAATGAAGCCAATGGACAGGTGTTTAACCTGGGAGGCACTCCTATCAGCCTGGAAGAAATAACCAGGCTGATAATAAAAATAAACAAAAAAGGTTCATACAGGATCGTACCTTATCCGAGTGATATAAAAAAGATTGAAGTAGGTAATTATGTAGCTGATTACGGAAAGATAAAAGACATGCTCGGTTGGTTTCCGCAGGTCAGCCTTGAGGATGGTATCCGCAGGACGCTAGCATTTTATAAAAAATATAAAAGACACTATTGGTAGAATGGAACCAGCTTTTTCGATAATTATACCGGTATATAATTCGCTAAATACGCTTATTGCGTTGCTTGATTCAATTTTTAAGCAGGCAGATAATCATGATTTTGAAGTTATTGTAGTTGATGATTGCAGCACGGATGATTTATCGAGCCTGTTGAAGCGTTACGCAGTAAATCTGATAAGAAACGAAACGAATATCGGCAGTGCTGCATCCAGAAATAAAGGCGCGAGAATAAGCAGGGCAGGTACTCTGATATTCTTTGATTCCGATGTTATACTGGAAAAAGATACGCTTTCAAAGCTCGTCTCCAGGTACAGAGAGATTCCGGCAGGGTGTGCCCTCATCGGTATTTATGGGAAAGAACCGGCTGAAGCTGGTTTTATTCCTGAATTTAAAGCATTACTTGATTATTCTCACTGGCAAGGTTTTGGCTTTAGTGAGGTTACTTCTTTTGAGCCTCGCTGCGCCATCATTGATAAGGTTTTATTTGAAAGAATCGGTTTTTTTGATGAAAATATTAAAGGCGCTGATGTCGAAGACTATGAATTTGGTTACAGATTACTTCAAAACGGCGGCAAGATTTACATCGATGAATCAATTCAGGTCAGGCATCATTTTCCGGTAACACTGTCTAAGCTTGCCAATAATTTCTTTTTCCGTACAAGTTCCTGGGTGGGGCTTTTTATGAAGAGGCATAAATTTGACAACGTCGCTACAACTAAAGGCCTTGGGGTTTCGTGCCTATTGGCTTTTTTTTCAGTTATCAGTTTATTTGCATCGTTTTTCCTTGGCAATGCTGTTTATTCAGCAGCTTTTAGTTTTATATTTTTTGTCATACTTACCTGGAAATTCTTTGGTTTGGTTTTTAAAGAGAAAGGAGTTTATTTCTTGCTTAGAGCTGTTTTTACTCAATTCTTATTATGTAATGTAATCGTTGCAGGCGCAATGAGAGGGTTTATTAATTCTTTTATCAGGAGGAAAAAGTGAAGAAGTTCCAGAGGATTTTCTTTCTTGCCTTTTCACTGTTTTCCAAATACCCTGCTTATCTTATATTATTTATTACCTCTCGTTGTAATGCAAAATGCAGCATGTGTTTTAATTGGCAGAAGCAGGATTCGGCGGTTAAAGCTAATGAGTTGTCTCTTAAAGAAATTGAAAAAATTTCAAGCAGTTTCAATAAACTTATTCAGTTAACTATAGCAGGGGGAGAGCCGTTCTTAAGAGATGATGTTGCTGAGATAGTCCAGGCCTTTTATAAGAATAGCGGTACCAGGTTTATAACATTACCGACAAACGGGACTTTCCCTGACAGGCTGGAGAGCGCAGTAAGAAAAATACTTATCAATTGTCCGGCCTGCCTCGTAAATGTTTGTCTTTCTATTGATGCTGTCGGAGATGCACACGATAAAATCAGGAATTTACCGGGTTGCTTTGATAAAGTCATGGAGTCTTATAACAGGATCAGCAGGCTTAAAGAAGGGCGCGATAATCTATATATAAAAATAACCACTGTTCTTTCAAAGTCAAACGCCGAAAATATTGAAGAGGTGTTTATTTATGTAAAGGATAACTTAAAAGTTGATGAGCATGAATTACTGCTTGCCAGGGGAAATACCAGGGATACGATGGCTCTGGATGTCAGCCCCCAGATATACACAAGGGCCCTTAAAACAGTTGAAGATATTGCATATAATAATCTCAAGAAAAGAAAATATCAATTTTCGGGTATTTTTTACGGATTATATAAATACACCAACCGTATTGTGTCACGTATAATCAATGAAAAAAAATATATATATCCTTGTCTTGCCGGAAAAAAGATGATTGAGGTTTATGAGGATGGTTCGGTTGTGCCGTGTGAGATACTACCTTCAATAAAGGGGACTATTGATGCCAATATGGGCAATATAAGAGATTTTGATTACAACATAAATAAGCTTTTAGCTTCTGAAAAGGCAAAGAATATAATCAAATATATCAAAGAGAAGCGTTGTTTCTGCAGTTTTGAGTGCGCGATATTAGCCAGTTTGGTATATAATCCCAGGGCATACCCGCATATTCTAAGATATGCATTTTTAAACGGTAAATAACTTGAGGTAACCCGGATGAGGTTTAAAAAAGTACTGTTAGTCAATCCATTTTATTCTTCTAAAGTATACGCAATTCCTGTGCTCCCGGCAGGCCTGGGATATATTTCTCAGGTATTGGAGTCGCATGGGATTGAGCATGATGTATTTGATATGGCACTGGGTTATGATTATAAAGATTTAAAGGAAAAGATCATTTCTTTTTCCCCCGATTTGATCGGTATTGGATTAATGACATATCGTTATAACAACATTTACAGCTTGATTAGCAGGTTGAAAAATGATTTTAGCAATATTAAGATAGTATGCGGAGGGGCGCATATAACGAATTTTAAAGAGCGCGCTTTAAATGATTGTGCTTCGATCGATTACGGCGTTACGTTTGAAGGCGAACTCACACTGCTGGATTTAGTAAGAGGTGCTCCTTTAGACAAAATAAAAGGGCTGATTTATAGAAACGGGGCCGATCTTCTTTACAACGGCCAGCGCGATTTTATCGAAGACTTAGACAGATTGCCATTCCCGAAATATGATAAGTTCGAATTGAAGAAATACAGCTACGGGATAAGCATCGTGACTTCAAGAGGCTGTCCATATTCTTGTGTTTACTGTTCTTGCCATATCCTCGGTAAAAAAATCAGGTTTCGTTCTGCAGGAAATGTCATAGAAGAGCTTAAATACTGGCATAAGAGAGGGATAAGGGAGTTTGGGCTCCAGGAGGATAATCCGACATTCAATAAACAGAGAATGTCAGAATTATGCACTGCCATCGAATCCGAAGATCTTGATGGGGTAATGCTTATGTGCGGTAATGGCGTCAGGGCAGACAGGGTCGATTTTGAGATATTAGCCAAAATGAAAAAAGCCGGATTTAAACGGTTGGCTTTTGGAGTTGAAGCAGGAAATGACCGCATCCTTCAAAATATAAAGAAGGGGCAAAGTTTTGAAACAATTGAAAACGCGGTAAAAATGGCTTGTGACCTTGGATTTTATGTGAGTTTATTTTTTCTGATCGGGTCTCCCGGAGAGACCATTGATGACGTAAGGGATTCGATAAGATTCTCATTAAAATACCCTGTCGGAGACGTTAAATTTAATAATCTAGTTCCTATACCAGGCACAGAATTATTCGAGTGGGTAAGAAAGAACGATTATTTTATTATGCCGCCGGAAAAATACCTGAATATGGACCCTCCGGCGCAGCTAAGCAACTTACCGGTTTTTTCTACCCCTGAATTTAGCGCCTTTGAAAGAAAAAGTGCTTTAAAAGAGGCAAGAAGGGCAGAAAGGCTGGTCAGGAGAAAACTCCTCGAGAAAAGATTGCCGGCTTATCTGGGGATAAACAGAATTATTGCTGCGATATATGTGAACCGGTTTGTCAGCAAAATCGAGAACTGGCTGCTTTCTTACCCTAAATTAAGAAGCAATATCGGTATATTGAGAATGAAAATAAGGAAGCATATCTATGCCGGATAATAATATACTCTATATCAGCTATGATGGCATGCTTGAGCCTATCGCTCAATCGCAGGTCATCCCTTATCTAAAAGGCTTGTCTAAGGATAAATTGCGTTTTTTCCTGCTTTCTTTTGAAAAGAAAGCTTTATTAAGAGATAAGGATCATTTGCGGCTAATGGAAGAGCGGTTAAGGAACGCAGGGATATTTTGGAAGAGGCTAGTTTATCATAAAAAGCCGCAGATGATTTCGACTCTGCTTGATTGCATCTTCGGTTTGATTTATGCAGTGTTTATTGTAAAGAAGAACAGGATCAGGGTAGTTCACGCCAGGGCAGAGGTTTCATCTCTGATAGGCTGGCTGTGCGCGCGCCTGTGCGGGTGTAAATTCATCTATGACAGAAGAGGCGTATTAGCCTATGATTATGTGGACGGAGGGATGTGGCCCAAAGAAAGTTTGATTACAAAAATAATGTTTAAGGCGGTAAACTATCTTGATGCAAAATTCCTTTTTGGCTCTGACTATACAGTCGTCTTAACTAATAAAATGGCAGATATATTGAAGTCAGGGATATTCGTTAACAAAAAACATGCCCCAAAAATAAAGGTAATTCCCTGTTGCGTTGACTTAGACAATTTTAACAGGCAAACCCGTAATCGAAGGCCTGAGGATTTTCCTCCCGAAGGTAAATCCGTGATGGTATATTGCGGCTCGATCGGAACATGGTATATGCTCAGAGAGATGATCGAGTTCTTTAAAGTACTAAAGTCTGTTGACCCTAAGGCCCATTTTTTGATAATTACCCCTTTTGAGCGCGATTTAGTTATAAACTCTATGCATGACGGATTTATTAAAGACACTGATTTTACTGTCCTTTCCAAGAAGCATTATGAGATGCCGGCATATTTATCATGGGCAGATGCTGCAATTATGTTTATTAAACCGGTATTTTCAAAGCTGGCATCTTGCCCGACAAAATTCGGAGAATACCTTGCCTGCGGATTGCCTGTGGTGATTAATTCCGGCATAGGAGATACAGCCGGCTTAATAGAAGAAAATAAAATCGGTAGTGTGCTAAAAGAATTCTCTTCTGCAGAGTACAGAAGGGCAGCGGAAGAGTTGCAGTATTTAATCAATGATGCTGGCTTAAAGAACAGATGCCGTAATGTTGCTGTAACGAATTTATCTCTGGTTAACGGGATAGAAAGTTACAGCCATATTTATAATACAATACTAAATAACTGAGTATAATGGAAAAAGAACTTCTGAATTTTTTAATATGCCCGGTGTGTAACAAAAAGTTAAAGCCGAAGCTGTTTTCCGGCTCTGATAAAGATATTTCTGAGGGCATGCTTTCTTGCGAATGCGGACAGGTTTATCCGATTATCGGATCTATCCCCAGGATATTTAAGGATTCTTTTTCTTTGTTCCCGGATTTTTGCCGTAAATACAAGCTTAACCCCATAGGCATAAATAAAACCGGAGAACCTTGCGGCCCGGCTTTCAGCGATAAAGAAGCTTCTTTAAAAGAAAAGACACAGCAGAGCTTTGGATATCAGTGGAGTACATTTTCCCAAATGGCCTGTGATTTTGAAGAGAATTTCCTTAATTATATTTATCCGGTGGGAAAAGGATTTTTTAAAGGAAAATTCGGCTTAGACGCAGGATGCGGGTTCGGCAGGCATATATTTAATGCCAGTAAATTCGGGGCAAGGATGGTCGGCCTGGATTATAGCCGGGCGATAGAATCAACTTATAGGAATGTAAAAGGACTTGATAATGTTTATCTGGTGCAGGCAGATATCTACAACCTTCCTTTTGAAAAGAATACTTTTGATTTTGTATATTCAATCGGTGTTTTGCACCATCTTCCGAAACCGGAGCTGGCATTCAGGCTGCTTACGGAATATGTCAAGCCAGGCGGATCTATTTTTATCTGGGTCTACAGTGACAGCCGTAAATTTACTAATTTCATGCTTGAGTGCGTAAGAATGGTTACGACAAAACTTCCCTTAAGCTTATTGAAGTTATTTTGTTTTTTAATTGCGATTATTGATTATGGCTTGTTTATCCAGCCATACCGTTTCCTTAAAAGAATGCCAGTATTAGGCAGCCTGATAGATAAGATAATATTAAAGAGGATTGTTCTTTATTCT
This sequence comes from Candidatus Omnitrophota bacterium, assembly GCA_003598025.1. Taxonomy (NCBI): domain Bacteria; kingdom Pseudomonadati; phylum Candidatus Omnitrophota; species Candidatus Omnitrophota bacterium. The sequence continues at coordinate 339,329 of QZKH01000003.1, read as the reverse complement.
AATTACCCGTTTCAGGTGGCTTATGCCGATTGGTTCGACAGGTTATCGCCGCCAATCCGCTTTTATTACAATGGCAGGGTACTTAAAGAATGGTTCGAAAGGGCAGGGCTGGAAAACATTAAAATTTCACCGACCGGGAATTACGGGTGGAGGGCTTATGGCCAAAAGCCATAGGAAGAAAATCATATTTATAAGTCCGGTGCCTTATGAAGGAGCGGGCTGCAGGTTCAGGATATGGCAGTATTTACCATATCTTAAAGAGCGGCAAATTGACGGCTTCATAAGCCCCTTCATGTCGAGCTATTTTTTTAAGATAGTTTATAAGGATAAGGGCAGCATAAGAAAGATTTTCTTTTTTATGCTAGGCCTGTTAAGAAGGCTGGCAGATATCATGTCAATTTTCAGATATGATGCGGTCTACGTATACCGTGAGTCACTGCCTTTAGGCCCGGTTATCTTTGAAAAACTGGTGCATCTGCTGGGGAAACCGCTAATATTCGATTTTGATGATGCTGTTTTCTTGCCAAACTCAAGCCCAAATAACAAGCTGGTAAAGCTTTTCCGCAACAATAACAATGCCTCAAAGATCATTTCGCTTAGTAAAGAAGTAATAGCCGGTAACATGTTTTTAAAAGAATATGCTCAACGTTTTAATCCGAATGTTACTGTGATCCCGACTCCTGTAGATACCGAGTATTTTTGTCCGGCGCCGCATACCCGTCAGAGGGAAAAAGTTATCGTAGGATGGATGGGCAGCCCGACTACTGAGCAGTATTTATATCCTTTAGAGCCGGTTTTTAAGCAGCTGTTTCTTAAGTTTAAGGATAAACTTGTGTTCAGGATTATAGGCGCAAGCGGCCAAAAGAATAGTAATGCTATGTTTGAATACAGGGATTGGCAGATTGAACGCGAAGCAGATGATCTGCGTGATTTTGATATAGGCATTATGCCTTTAAACGATGATTTATGGTGCCGGGGCAAATGTGGGTTTAAGGCATTACTGTATATGAGTACAGGTGTCGCTTGTGTATGTTCTTCTGTGGGAGCAAATAAGGAGATTATTGATGACGGGGTTGACGGTCTTTTGGCAAAAAACCTTAATGAATGGTTTGAAAAATTATCAAGCCTGATTGAGGATCACGATTTACGCCGAAAGATCGGTATAAAAGCCAGAGAAAAAGTAATATTAAGGTACTCGCTTAATGTTAATGCCCCGTTATTTTGTGATTTGGTAGAAAAAGTTTGTTCTCCGGCGGAGGTAGAAAAGGCCTGATTATGTGCGGGATATGCGGTTTATTAGACTATAATTCCCAGAATACAGATAGCCGACGTATTATAAAAGGCATGTGTTCTAAGTTGATACATAGAGGCCCGGATGACGAGGGGATATTTTCCCAAACCGGAAGCCCTAATATTACCCTGGGGCACCGCAGGTTAAGCATTATTGACCTTTCCAGCGCAGGGCATCAGCCGATGGTAAATGAAGATAACAGCATTTCCTTGATTTTAAACGGAGAGATTTATAATTATCTTGAGTTACGCACAGAATTAGAATCCAGGGGGCACGTATTCAGGTCTAATACCGACACTGAAGTAGTCATTCATTTATATGAAGAAAAAGGCAGGGATTGCGTAAAGAGCCTACGTGGAATGTTTGCTTTTGCTTTGTGGGATAGTAATAATAAAATACTGTTCCTTGCACGCGACAGGCTCGGGAAAAAACCATTATTCTACAGCCACAAAGATAGCAGATTCTTATTTTCGTCAGAATTGGAGTCTTTACTTGAAAGCGGGTTTATTTCTAAGGAAATAAATAAAGATAGTCTGGATTATTATCTTTCTTTTGGTTATATACCTTCGCCGTACACGATTTACAAAAATGTCTTTCAGCTAAAGCCGGCGCATACCCTGTCTTTGCATAATAATGAACTCAGGGTTGACAGATATTGGGACCTTGATTATTTGCCAAAGCTAAAAATCAGCCAGCAGGAAGCAGTTGAGAAAGTATTAAATTTACTTGAAGAAGCTGTTAAAATTAGGCTGCATAGCGATGTCCCATTGGGTGCATTTTTGAGCGGAGGCATTGATTCTAGCACGATTGTCGCCATTATGAGCAAGGTCTCAAGGCAGCAAGTTAAGACCTTTTCAATAGGTTTTGAGGATAGCGATTACAGCGAGCTGACCTTTGCCAGGGAAATATCGCGCATATATGGGACTGAACACCATGAGTTTATGGTAAAACCTGACGCTTTAGGCGTTTTGCCGCTTTTAATCTCAAGGTATGGGCAGCCGTATGCAGATTCTTCCGCTTTGCCGACTTATTATGTTTCCAAAGAAACGCGCAGTCATGTTACTGTTGCTTTAAACGGTGATGGAGGAGATGAGTCATTCGCAGGCTATGAGCGTTATCATGCGATGCTGATTGCTGAATCCATGTATAACCTTCCGCCTCTCTTAAAGCGGGCAATCAAATTTTCTTCAGGATTTATACCTGATTCTATTGAGCCAAAAAACAGGCTGAGGAACATTAAGAGATTTTTTGATGCGGCATTTATTGAGAAAGAAAAACGTTATATCCGGTGGATAAGCATATTTTACGGGGAGCTTAAGAATGCTTTATACTCTGCAGAATTTAAAAGTGCGTTAAAAGAAGATAAGGCCGGCTCTTATATATCATCCTTTTTTAATGAAGCTTCAGACGGCTTACTTGATTCGCTGCTTAATGCCGATGTGCATACTTATCTGCCTGAGGACCTTTTGGTAAAGGTGGATATTGCCAGTATGGCTAATTCTTTAGAAGCGAGGTCTCCTTTTCTTGATCATAAATTTATGGAGTTTGCTGCCAGGCTTCCGTCATCATACAAAATAAAGAACGGGATAAGGAAATATATACTAAAAAAAGCAATTAAGGGGATCGTTCCTGATAGAAATGTATATAGGAGGAAGATGGGGTTCGGCGTGCCGATTGGAAGATGGTTCAGGAATGAGTTAAAAGAATATATACGCGATACGCTTCTTGAACCAAAAACACTGAGAAGGGGATACTTTAACGCGGGTATCGTAAAGAAGCTGGTTGAAGACCATATCGGATTACGGAAAGATTATTCGTTTCAACTATGGTCACTCCTGGTCCTGGAGCTGTGGCACCGCAAATTCATTGATTGATATGAAAAGAAATATCATTAATTCGATTTTTAAGAATTTTTCAAGCCTGATCCTGGCGCAATTTGCTTATAAAGCAATGACTTTTATCAGCATGATAATCATTGCCAGGTATCTGGGCGTTGAGGGTTTCGGTCAGATATCTTTTGCACTGTCATTTGTCTGGGGGTTTCTTTTTCTGGCTGATTTTGGTTTTGTTGACCTTTTTGTAAGAGATATATCAAAAAAAAGGGAAGATATAAATAAGTATGTCGGAAACATACTTGTATTAAAAACAGGTATCGGTTTGCTGAATATACTGGCGATATTCATTCTGGCATTAAGCCTGCCTTTTGCCCGCCAGAAAATAGCAGTAATAATGGTGCTTGGCGTATCTGTTGTTCTGGATTCTTTCGTTTATTTCTACAGGTCCATATTCCGCATAAGGGATAAAATGGAGATCGAGGCAGCACTCATGGTCCTTGAATCAGCGATGAAGTTAATTTCGCTGATACTTTTTATCAAGCTGGGTGATTTTTCAACAGGTATAATTATTATATCTTTTGCTTTACTCTTAGTCAGTTTGCTAAATTTTTCCATAAACTCTTTTATATGCTTTGTTACTAACAAAAGGCTTAAATTTTCTTTTGATAGAGGCCTGTGTTTATATCTGATAAGGTCGGCGTTTCCTTTTGCTTTGATATACATATTCAGTTTCCTTGCCTTTAGGATAGATATAATCATGCTCTCTTATCTTAAAGGTGATGTTTCTTCCGGGCTGTTTAATGCCAATGGCAAGATTATTGAGCAATTCATGCTTATATCTGTTACCCTGGCGGCAGTCTATTTGCCTCTTTTCTCAAGGCTCACCGGAGCCAAAGAAGGCATAAAGAATATTCTTTTAAAAACCGTCTATATACTATCAGCTTTAGCTTTAGGCCTGATTTTAACTTTTTATTTCTTTGGTAGCAATATTTTGAATATCATCTACGGCCCAGATTTTAAAGACGCCTCGCAATATATGTTTATCTTATCGTTAGTCCTGCTGCCTTATATGCTCAAGCCAATCGTTGAAAAAGCGCTTTTTGCCGTCGGTAGACAGGATTTTGTTCTCATAGTTTATTTTATAGCTGTATTGGCGAATATTCTGCTTAATTTCCATTTTATCCCGCTGTTTGGAATCAAAGGCGCGATTTTCTCTACGCTTATATCCGAGTCAGCGGCAACATTGGTATGTTTTATTGCCAGTTACCGTAACAAGGACATATTCAGGGCAGAAGGCTACGAACTTTCTTTAGGAGGGGTTGATGAAATATAAAAAGAACATTTTTATCATTATTATAGTAATCAGTTTTTTTGTGATTTGCGAGGTTTCAGTGCGTTTTTTGCTTTTTTCCCAAGGTAAGGGGTTCTTTAGAGAGCGCAGGTTCGTCAGCCCTTGGTTTACTGTCTATGATCCACCTCTTCCGCTTGAGAAGGACGGAATAGGGTATTTCCGCAGAGGCAAACCCGCAGCAAGAACGCCTGCTCCCGGTGTAATAAGGATAATCTGCCTTGGGGGCTCAACAACTGCTAACGTTTCGACAAAGATTGATTATCCACAATTACTGGAAAATAAGTTAAATAGTAATACTAAGGGTATAAAATTTGAAGTTTTAAATGCCGCAGCAGATGCTTTTTCCAGCGCACACAGCTTAGTCAACTTTGAATTGAGGCTGATTTATTACCATCCAGCGTATATTATCGTTTATCATAATATCAACGACCTTTCAGCTAATTATTTCGGCAAAAAAATAACTTCTGATTATGCCAATAAATATATGAATAATTTATTTTTGGCTCCTGAGTGTAAAATAGGTTTTTATAGGGTGTTATTTAAGTCCAAGCTTATTTCTTATATTCTGGCCAGCATTAGTTACTCTTTATTTGACAAGCAGATGCAAAGTAAAGCCGAAGATGTTGACATCGTTTACGGCAAAGATATTTTCAGGAATAATTTAATGAATATCGTTGCTGTCGCCAGGCAAAACGGCATAATACCTATACTGGCATCACAGGCTGCGTGTTTCGGTAAAAATAATTTTTCATATATAAACAAAAATGATTTTATTGAATATAATGCAGTCATTAAAGATGTAGCCAGTAAAACAGGATGTATTTATGTAGACAGTTTTTCGGCTTTGAACGAGAACCCTGAGTATTTCATTGATTTAGTGCATTATTCTGAAAGCGGTGTAGAAAAGCTCGCAGATGTATTTTATGATAATCTATGCGCGATATTTAAAATTGGCAAATGAGCGGACCAGATTTGAAATTGGATAAAGTGATTCAAAGAGTAAGCAGAAACTTTAAGCTTGAGAATGCTGCAAATGTCCCTGATGAAGAGCTGGCAGCATTCTTAGAGTCTGCTTACTCTGATCAGTTTAATGCACAATATTATCGTAACCACGGCCAGGTAATAAAACGTCTGCACTGGGCTAATCTTAATAATCCTGCTAATAGAAAAGGTTATCCTGTCTGGATCTGCCGAAAGGCTGATACCGGCCAGATAGTTGGCCACATTGGTATTATGCCGTTTTACCTTAAGACAGGAGAAAAAGATTTATTGTGTGCCTGGGGCCGAGGCCTGGTAGTTTTGCCTCAATACAGGAAGCTGGGAATAGGCCCTTTTTTACTCCAGGGTGTAATTAATGAACTGAAGCAAGATTATAAGTTATTTCTCGTAGCCGGACTGAATGATTATGTTTACCCTGTTTATCAAAAGCTCGGTTTTATTGATTTGGGATTAATCCCGCTGTATGCAAGATTAAACCGGATTAACCCTCTGCTAGAGAAAATAATAGGAGCTAACCGGATTTCTAAAGTATTATGTATATTGCCGGATCTGTTTATCAGCCTGTTCTATAAAATTTTTAGTTATTCAGGAAGAGACAGGTTCTATAAGCAAAATTACAAAATCTCGCCCGTAAACGAATTTAATAGTGAATTTGATGATTTTTGGTTAAGGGTAAGCAAAAATTTCAAAGTTATCGCCAAAAGGAGCTCCGATATGCTTAATTGGCGTATATTTAAGCAGCCGTATTGGGAATATTCCGTATTTAAAGTTACTCCAGCTAAGGAAAGTAAGCCAAAGGGTTATATGGTGCTACGTAAAGGAAAAAGCAGGGGATTTAATACGGGAATTATTATGGATATGTTTGCAGATCCGGATGATAATAACATATATGGGGCACTCATTAAGTATGCAATCGACTATTTTTCATATTCTGAAAAATTAGATTTGATAAGATGTAATATGCTTAATAACGGCGCAGCCCATTTTCTTAAGCGCTTTGGATTCATTAATGTAAAGTCAAGCACGCGGCTGATGGCATTTAATCTTTCCCTTGAAAGCGATTTACTGCATCTTGTAAGCGATAATAATAATTGGTTTATCAGTTTTTTTGATTCAGATTTAGACCTATTCTGAGGTGGCTATGAAGATAATAGAGAGATTCAAAGACTTAACCCTTATTGAGAAATTAATCTGTTTTTACGTCGCGCTTATCCCAGTCATGAGAGTCCCTGATTTACCGTTTATTTCCCAAAAGGTACAGTTCTCAGAAATAATTTTTTTGTTGATGATAATTGTCTGGTTTATCGGGTTGATCAAAAAGAAATACCGGCTAAAAAACAATTTTTTAACATTGCCCATAATCCTCATTGCAGCAGCCTTTTCAATATCCTCTATTAATGCGGAATTGAAAACAGCCAGTCTCTTGGAGTTATCGGGGATTTTGTATTTGTTATTAATGGTTTATTTTGTCAGTATCATGATAAGCGGAAAGAAGAGTGCCTATTTTATTATGGATATATGGGTCTATACTGCTTTTTTTGTATCTTCAATCGGAATGCTTGCGATTTTGGATTGGTTGTTTTTTAAAAGAGCCGTATTTCTTCTTGCTCCTCAACCGGGTTTGACTTCAGTATTGCCTTTTCCGAGAATACATTCAACGTTTAGGATGGGAAGTATGCTTGCATCGTATTTACATATTAGCATAATTTTCGCTTTTATAAGATTTATCGAAGAACCAAAAGGCAAGAAGAGGGTATTTCTTGCTATAGCAATAATAATGTTTTTTATTGTTTCGTTACTTACGGCTTCCCGCCCGCTTTTGGGTATAATTGTCTCAATATTCCTGATATTGTTAAAATTAAGAGGCAAAGTTATTTATTCTGTCCTTAGGTATTCTGTGTTTGTGCTTCTTGTGTTTGTTATTCTCTGGTCTGCCGCTATAACGTTATGGGTTGTTGTGCCGGTAAACTATACAATCAACCAGAATGAAATGTCATTCAGCCTAAAAGTCCATTATCCCGCGTCTCTTTATATGCATTTATTTGATGCTGCGGCAAGGATGTTCAAGGACCATCCTATTACCGGTGTAGGAATAGGTATGTTTAACGAAAAAGTCATAGATTATGTTGATTGGCAGAGAAAAGATGTCCTTCTGTCGCATTTTTACAGAAACCAGCAAACCTGGCATGGAAAGAGCGATCCGCATTCTACCTATCTTGGATGGGCTGCAGAGACAGGTGCCTTGGGGTTGCTGGCAGTGATGTTTTTAATAATTCTATATTTAAGGAAGATGTGGGCATTATCCGAGCATCCCGGTGCTCAGATAAAGACTTTGGTTGTATGTTATATGGCCGGAATGTCGGGCATTCTTATCAATGCTTTTTATATAGACATCTTGACTATGAGGCATTTTTGGTTTTTTATTGCATTGGGCCTAGTTTTTTATAATTATTCTCAAACCAACACTGGCGAGCAAGAAAGATGAATAAACTTTCCATTGTCATCCCTGCATATAACGAAGAGAAGTATATTGAATCTTCAGTGTCAACCATTATACAAGAGGCCAAAGCAGGAAATATAGAAGATTTTGAGGTGATAATAATCGAAAACGGCAGCTCTGATAATACCCTGAATATCTGCAGGTCGCTTCAAAAAGCATATCCGCGGGAGTTTCGCTTGATCAGCCTGCCTGAGTCTAATTACGGCAAGGCCTTAAAGGCCGGGATTAAAAATGCATCAGGCATGAATATAGCCATTTTTAATATCGATTTTTGGGATATAAAATTTTTAAAAGAATCGTTGCAGCTTTTAAAGAATAATGACTTTATCGTCGGTTCAAAAGTCCTGTCAGGTTCCCGCGATAATAGGCCGTTTACCCGTAAATTTATTACCATGCTTTTAAACATTCTGATTAAAGTTACATTCAGGTATAAGGGGACAGATACCCATGGTATCAAGGTTATCAGTAGCCAGAAGGTAAACTTGTTTATCGATAAGTGCGTTTTAGAGAAAGAGTTATTTGATACCGAGCTTATGATCCGGGCGCAAAGAGCCGGACTTTCGATAGTGGAATTGCCTGTTGAAGTCGCTGAAATCAGGCCTACCAGGTATGGTTTCTTTAAAAGGGCATGTTGCACCTTAAGGGATTTAGTCCGCCTGTATATCAATTTAAACATTAAAAACAGATAACATGAAGATTTTTGTCACTGGGGCTACTGGTTTTATCGGCAGGCATTTTATTGTATTGCTTAAGAATAATAATTTGGACGCAAGGGTCCTTCTTAGGGAGGGATCGGTTTTGTCTGGTTGTCCGTTCGAAGTTGTCCGTGGAGATATAAGAGACAGACGCTCTTTGGAAAAATGCATGTCCGGCTGTGACACGCTTGTGCATCTTGCTGCCGTAAGCGCTCCCTGGGTCATAAATGAAGATAGCTATAACACAATAAATTTCTTAGGAACAAAGAATTTGTTGGATTCTGCTTTATCTTTAAGCTTTAAGAAAGTTATTTATGTAAGCACGAGAGCGACTTTGTCAGGGCAAGGCAAAGGCCAGCTCATTGACGAAAGCAGCCAGTATTTTTCTTCTCATTCATGCGATGGGTATGTCCGCTCTAAATTATTAGCTGAGAAATTGGCTATTGATTATAGCGGCCGTGGGTTGCCTATAACCATAGTCAACCCTACTTCTGTAATCGGGCCATTCCATTCTATACAGGCGGGGATAAACAAGGTAACCGCGGATTATTTAAAAAGCAGGCTGGTTTTTCTTTTTATTAACGGTAACTTTAACCTTGTAGATGTGCGGGATGTTGCCATGGGAATCCTGAAAGCCATTAATCTGGGTCTTCCCCGGCAGAGGTATATATTGGGTAATGTAAATATTACTTTGCGCGATTTCTTAATTAAAGTCGCCGATATTTCAAAAAACAAGAAAATGCTGCTGGAATTGCCATATCCTGCAGCATTAGCATTGGCTTTTTTTGCCGAAAAATCAGCTAAGATCACTAAAATTAACCCGCCGGTTACAGTAGCCAAGGTTAATATGGTCAGAGAAAATAACTTCTGTGATAACTCTAAATCAAGAAGCTTGCTAAAAATGGATTACTTAAGCCTCGATACTACTATAACCGACCTTATAAGCTGCATTAAATCAAAAGGCCTGATTACATGAAAGAAAAAATAGTCTTATTGAATCCTCCGGCACCTACTTTAAACATGCGCGATATGTATAGTAGCACAGTTTCAAAAGGGCTATATTGCTGGCCTCAGGTTGACCTTCTTGTCCTAAGCGGGATACTTTCTAAAGAATTTGACATTAGTATAATTGACGCCAATGCGTTAAGGCTTACTAACGATCAAACGATGGAGATTATTAAAAAGGCCGCTCCGTATGCTTTAATATTTATGGCCGGGTCGTCAAGCAAGTGTAACGACTTGGGATTTGCCTATAAAGTAAAGAATTCATTTAGAGACATGCTTATAATCGGGGAAGGCGGATTTTTGCGGAATAACCCTGTTCAGGAGATGCAGGATAATGTTTTTTTGGACGCAGTATTATTAAATTTTACCAGCGATGACATATTAGGATTTCTGAAAAATGATACGTCAGAATTAAACAATTTAGCTGTCAGGAAGAATGACGTGGTAATTTGCGGGAAGACAAAGTATTCTACAGGTTATTTTAGTTATCCTGTCCCAAGGCATGAACAGCTTGACTTTTCCAAATACAGGCTGAGCCATGGGAGGAGGATCCCGCTGACCAGCGTGATATCAAGCTATGGGTGTGTAGGTAAATGCGCTTTCTGTGTTTCTTCCAATATACCGTATATTATGAGAGATGTGGATAACATAACCGATGAATTAAGGTATGTAGAGAAATTAGGGATAAGGGAAGTTTTTTTCAGGGATGTTTCATTTGGAAGCGTAAAGAAACACGCTTTGGCGCTTTGCCAGAATATCATAGAAAATAAGATAAAGCTCGGATGGGTATGTGATATGAGGGCTGATTCAATAGATGAGGAACGCATGGTTTCCATGAAGCGCGCAGGTTGCCATGCTATACATATCGGAGTAGAATCTGCAAACCAGATGATATTGGACCGTTATTCAAAAAATATGAAGATTGAGACCATAGAGCAGGCTTTCAGGTTAGCTCATAAGCATGGTATAAAGACTATAGGATATTTTATTATAGGAATACCCGGTGAAAGCGAAGAAGATATTATAAATACAATTGATTTTGCAATCAAGCTTAGATGTGATTATGCTTCGTTTAATTTTGCCATTCCCATAGTTGGGACAGAATTGCGTAAAGAATGTCTGGAGAATGACTGGCTCAACTCAGATGACGGCAGTTTCGACGGTTCTTTTAGCCCCGTAATTGAGACCGGCAGTATACCCTATCAGAGATTGAGAGAATTAAGGGATATTGCCTTCAGGAGGTTCTATTTGAGGCCAGAATACATATTTGACAGGATAACAAAACTAAAGACGGTGTTTGAGGCAAAGATGCTGGTTTTGGAGTTTCTTAATATGTCAAAGACGGCTGTTCTCAATATTTTTAAGAGGAACCGATAGAAATCAGGTGCATTAATTATATTTCCGTACTAAAATACTTATATTTAAACAACGGTAAGGTCAAGTGAATATGGCGGAGTCGGATAAGGAAAAGAAAACAAGCTCGGTTTACTCATATTTGTGGAGAAAGGCTGATAAAGATGGTTTATTGGCAAAATCCCACTATGAGAGGATGCAGGAGGTAATACCCGAGCAGATTATCAGGGGCTGCAGGGGGCTTGAGGTTGGGTCAGGCTGCGGTTGTGATACCTTATCAATGGCTAAAGCCAATAAGTCCGTAATGATTTGCAGCCTGGAATTAAGCGATGGGATTTATGAGACAAAAGACCTATGCAAAGGTCTGCCAAATGTGAAGCTGGTAAAGGCATCAGCAATCAATTTACCGTTTAAGGATGAGATCTTTGATTTTGCATATTCCTTCGGGGTGTTGCACCATACTATAGACCCTGAAAAGTCGCTTAGAGAGATCGCGCGGGTTATAAAAAAAGAAGCCCATGTTTTTTTGTATTTATACGAGGATCATTCGGATAACCCGATAAAATATTCAGCTGTTAAATTTGTCAGCCTGATAAGGGTGTTTACGCTTAAGGTCCCTTCCAAGATTTTATTGATTTTATCATACATCGCATCTCCTTTTGTTGTTTTATTCTTTTCTTACCCTGCAAAGGTAATGAGGAGGTTCAGTCTGACCAGGAAGCTGTCAGGCAATATGCCGTTTAATTTTGGGACGCATCTATTTTCTGTTGCCGGAGATATTTATGACCGTTTTGCTGCTCCGATCGAACACAGGTACAGCAGAAGCCAGCTAACAGACCTTCTTAGAGGATGCGGGTTTTCTGATATCAATATAACTAAGCTCAAAGGGTTAGCAGGATGGGTAACCTGGGGAAGAAGAATATAAATGTTAAAGAATAGAAATATAATATGCATATCTTCCATTGATTGGGATTTTATCTGGCAGGGGCACCAGGAGATAATGTCTAACCTTGCTAAGAATGATAACCGTGTCCTTTTTATTGAAAATACCGGAGCCCGCTCTCCCGGAGTGAGGGATTTCGGAAGGATAAAAAAAAGGATAAAAAACTGGTTTTCCGGAATTGGCGGTATACGTAAGCAGGATAATAACCTATACATATATTCTCCTTTAGTATTGCCGTTTCCATACCTGAAAATCGCAAATTTCATCAATAGCCGCATAGTTATGTCAGTATTAAATAAGTGGGTAAAGGCCATGGATTTTTCTGACCCGATTATCTGGGTTTTCTTGCCCACGCCGCTTACAATGAAGATCGTTAATAATTTTAATTACAAAATCGTGGTTTATTACTGTATTGACAATTTCAGGGTCAGTTCCAAATTTGCAAAAAAAATCGTTGATTCTGAGATTAACCTGTTAAAAAATGCAGATCTTGTTTTTGTTACATCACATGAACTTTATAACTACTCGCTGCAATTTAATAAGAAAGTTTATCTTTTTCCTTTTGCGGTAGATTACGAATATTTCGAAAAGGCCAGGTCCGGGGTTTTGAATGTGCCGGATGATCTGAGGCAGATTAAACATCCTATAGTAGGTTATGTAGGCGGCCTGCACCGTTGGCTTGACCTGAAGTTAATAAAGCAGGCAGCTCTTTTAATGCCTGAATATTCCTTTGTATTTATCGGGCCTGCGCAGACTGACCTTCAGGAGTTGAGTAATATCAGAAATATTTATTTTCTCGGGAAAAAGGACCACAAGAGCCTGCCCGCATATATAAACTGTTTTGACGCTTGTATAATACCTTATCTATTGACAGAGTATACTAAGAACGTGTATCCCACTAAATTAAATGAATATATGGCTATGGGTAAGGCAGTTATTTCTACAGACATCCCCGAAGTAAGGTACTTTAATAAAGAAAATGATAATATTATTTTTGTCGCAAATAAACCGGAAGATTTTTGTGATAAGATAAAATCTGCCATTGCGGTAAATTCTCAGGCAGATTTCAATAAAAGGATCGCCGTGGCTAAGAAAAACAGCTGGAAGCAGAGAATAAACCAGATGACTGCTTTAATCAGCGTTGCCATAGATGAGGCAGATAAGAAAAGGCATGACTGGAAAGATAATTTCTTAAAGATATATAATCGCACAAAAAGGAATTTTATAAAGTCAGCTTTATTGTCCGGAGCACTTTATATCCTAATTTTTTACACACCTTTGATGTGGTTCTTGGCTGATCCATTGAAGATCTCTGAAGCCCCGGTTAAATCTGACGCCATAGTAGTTTTAGCAGGCGGGGTTGGGGAAACCGGCCTGGCAGGATACAGTTATGAAGAGAGGGTGAAATATGCAATTGAGCTATATAAACAGGGCTATGCAGATCATTTAGTTTTTTCATCCGGTTTTGTTTATATCTTTAATGAACCGCTTGTTATGAAAGCATTAGCTATTTCTTTAGGAGTGCCTGAGGAAGCGATAATCCTTGAGAGCGCTTCCAAAAATACATATGAACACGTGACTAATATTAAAAAGCTCTTGAGTGAGAATAAAATGTCGAATATTATAGTAGTCAGCTCGCCATACCATATGCGCAGGCTTTATCTTGTAAGTAAGAAACTGGCAGGCAATATTAATTTTACTTATTGTCCGGTTCCTTCAAGTATTTTTTATATGCGCAGGATAAACAACCCGGCAGAAAATACCTTGCAGCAGGTAAATTTGGCTCAAATAAAAGCTTTTATACATGAGTATTCGGCAATCGTATATTATTGGTTCAAAGGATGGATTTAAAACTTCGGCCAAAAGGAGGCAAGCCAAATGAAGCTTATCGACGATAAAGGAAATTTATTCGGCAAGATTAACATTATTGATTTACTTATCCTGATTCTGATAGTTTATATTTCTTCTTCCTTTTTCATAAAAAAATCTTATTTAAAAAAATTGGAGCATTCTGCCCAGAGAAGCGATATCGATAAAGCCGTTACTTCAGTGATAGTCGTTTCCCAGGAAGCCGAGAATAAGGAAGTAAGGTCTAATCTTGAACAGATCTCGCTTATAATAAAGTTCCCGGGATATTCGGAATGGCTGGCTAATGCTATCGCTGTCGGCGATAAAAAAGAAGATGATCCTGGTGTTGAAATTAAGGAGATAATCTCTGTCAGGCCTGTATATTTAATAACTAATTCCGTGGTATCCGAGCATCCTGAATTGAAAAGTATAATAGTAAAAATATCTTTAAGGGTATCCAGGGAGGGCAACAGGGTTTATTACAATAATGTCCCGCTTAAGATAGGAGGGCAATTTCTTTTTAAAACAGATAAGTATGATATCAATGGAGAAATCCTGGAAATACAGAAATAATGAATATGAATTTATTTAATAACAGTTTAAGAAATAGCCTGATTTTATCGTTTTTTATTAACAGTTTAGCTTATAATTGTTTAAAGAAATGCATAATGATGATGGTGACTAAACTGGGCGTTGCTGTTTCTTTATGGAGAGAAAACAGCATATTTTTAAAATATTGGTGTTTTTTGAGTAAAACAATCGAAAGTAGCTTAGTGATTAATGCCATAATCAAAACGCTATGTTTACCGGCAGGATTATTGCACATGGGGGTTTTAAACAGGTTGACTTCCAAAAATAACATAAATAATATTTTCTTAAATGACAAGTCAACGAATCGCAATTCAGATTTAATCAGTTTGATTGATGCGTCGCTATTGGCAAGGCTGGTAAAAAAAATATTCACGCCGGACTTATCTTTTCCGCCGATAAAACTTTTTATTTTTCTTTCTGTAATTATGGTCGTCTATCTTTTATTAGCATTGTTATCAGGAAGGCAGATAAATATTTTTAATTTGATTCTAAAAATCGATTTTTTAACCCTTCTTTTGATATTAATTGCAGATTCGCCGTATTGGGATAAAGTAAAATCAAGAAGCCTGTTGCTTGGCCACTTTATAAGAAAAGGATAAGGTTGAGAGATGAAAGTTCCTTTTGCCGATTTTAGAAGGCAGTACCATGATTTAAAAAATGAGATAGATACGGCTATATCCAGAGTATTGGAGAATGACTCTTTTATCCTGGGTGATAATGTAGGGTTATTTGAAAAAGAGTTTGCAGAATTTTGCGGTTCTAAATTTGGGGTGGGAGTAAACTCAGGTACTGATGCTTTGTTCTTAGGATTATTGAGCCTGGGGGTTGGCAAGGGGGATGAAGTGATTGTGCCGGCAAATACCTATATTGCTTCAGCCCTTGCTGTTACGTATACCCAGGCAAAACCGGTATTAGTTGATGCGGACATCGATAGTTACAATATTAATCTTGATAAAATAAAAGCGGCCATTAGTAAAAGGACAAAGGCGATATTGCCGGTGCATCTTTATGGCCAGCCTGTTAAGATGCCGGATATAACCAAAATAGCAGATAAGTATGGTTTGAATGTTATAGAAGACTGCGCGCAATCCCACGGAGCCAGATTGAATACCCGGATGACCGGGACATTCGGGGATATAGGTTGTTTTAGTTTTTATCCTACCAAGAACCTTGGCGCTTTTGGAGATGCAGGTATGATTATAACCGACAAGCCGGATATTTATAGCAAACTGCTGAAGCTTAGGGCATACGGAAGAAAAAACCGTTATGAAAACGTAAGCCTTGGGTACAATTCCCGTTTAGATACTATTCAGGCAGCCATATTAAGGGTAAAACTTACCAGGCTCCAGCAATGGAACAGAAAAAGGCAGGAATATGCACAAATTTACAACGAAAGGCTTGATGGGGTCAGAGGTTTAGTGGTCCCCAGAGTTATAGATGGGGCAGAACATGTTTACCATATTTATGCTGTAAGGTCTAAGGATAGGCACAAGATCATGCAGGGCCTAAAAGATGCAGGCGTAGATACACTTATTCATTATCCTATTCCTATACATTTGCAAAAAGTATATAAGGGGCTTGGGTATAAAAGAGGGGATTTCCCCGCAGCTGAGAAAATATCCAGAGAGGTATTTTCCCTTCCTATATACCCCGAGATGGGGACGTCCCAAGTAAAATATATTTGTAAAGAATTAGTAAAAATTGTTGAAAATTAACAGATTCATTATAAAATGGAATATCAAATAAGCGTAAACTAAGCCAGAAAGGAATAAATGAAAGCTTTAATAACCGGAGGAGCAGGATTTATAGGTTCGCATCTTTGTGAAGAACTTTTAAAAGGCGGTAGTAAAGTAACTGTGCTTGATGACCTTTCAACCGGCAGGGTTGAGAACTTGGCATCTTTTAAAAATAACCCGGATTTTGATTTTGTTGTCGGCAGCATACTTAATGAGCGGCTTATAGATAAGCTTGCCGAGCGCTGTGACGTTATTTTTCATTTGGCTGCGGCTGTAGGAGTTGAGCTTATTGTCAAAAGGCCGCTTGAATCTTTGACGACTAATATAAAGGGAAGCGAAATAGTTCTTGATATGGCTTACCGTTACCAGAAGAAAATACTTATAACTTCTACTTCCGAGATTTACGGTAAAAATAAGAATGGCCCGCTAAAAGAAAACGATGACAGGATATTGGGCTCTCCTTTAAAAAGCAGGTGGGGGTATTCAACCGCCAAGGCAGTCGATGAGATGCTGGCTTATATTTATTGGAAAGAAAAAGGCTTGCCTTCTGTGATAGTCAGGCTTTTTAATACTGTAGGGCCGAGGCAGACGGGAGTATATGGCATGGTTATGCCGCGTTTTGTTTCCCAGGCGCTAAAAAATGAGGCTATAACCATTTTTGGAAACGGTAAACAGACCAGGTGTTTCCTGCATGTTAAAGATGCTGTCAGAGCTATAATTAAACTCATGAATGAACCAAAGGCCGTTGGGGATGTTTTTAATATAGGAAGCCAGGAGGAAGTAAGCATAGAAAACCTCGCTAACCAGATTATAGATATCACAGCAAGCAACTCCAAGATTGCATATATACCTTATGAGAAGGCTTATGAAGAAGGCTTTGAAGATATGCAGAGAAGGGTTCCCGATACCAGCAAGATTGAGAAATTAATCGGTTTTAAGTCCACATATAACCTGAAACAGATAATAAAAGATATCGTTGTCTATCTTAAAGAAAAAGAAGCTTCTTAAAGACACCTTCCTTTCTTATCTTTAAATGAAAAAAGTAAAAGTGCTCAGGATCATTGCCAGGTTGAATATAGGCGGGCCGGCAATACACGTTTTATTATTGACAAAATACCTCAATAAAGAACAATTTACATCTTTGCTTGTTTATGGCGGCCTTGAAAACGGTGAGGCTCAGATATCCGGTTATGAGGATAAGGGGCAAGGTTCGTATTTTGTGCCAGAGTTATCCCGCCAGATCAGCGTAATCAGGGATATTTTTGCTCTTTTAAAAATAATCAGGATCGTTTTTAAGGAAAGGCCGGATATAATACATACTCATACTGCTAAGGCTGGCACATTAGGCAGGCTAGCAGGGGTAATCTATAATTGTGCCCGTTTTTATAGAAAGCCGGCATTAATGGTCCATACTTTTCACGGGCATGTCTTTAACGGGTATTTCAGTAATTTTGTAACAAAAGTATTTGTCCAGATTGAGAAAATCCTTGCTTCTGTTTCGGATAAAATAATCACCCTAAGCCCAAGTTTAAAGGCAGAACTGCTGGAGCTGGGCATAGGCAATAGAAGCAAAATAGAAATTATACCTTTAGGGTTCGAGTTGGATAGATTTCTTGATATACAGGCTAAAGAGGCTGGCGTTAGTCCCAGGATAGGGATAATTGGCAGGCTGGTTCCTATAAAGAACCATCCGCTTTTCCTTAATGCCGCAGCAGTATTACTTAAATCCAATGACAAGTTAAGGTTTAAAATTGTTGGTGACGGCCAGTCTAAGGAGCAGCTTTTAAGGCTCGCAGAGCAGCTAGATATATCCAGATTTGTTGATTTTCTTGGCTGGCAGGAAGATCTCAGTATCATTTATAAAGAGTTAGACCTGGTTGTTTTGACATCAATAAATGAGGGTACGCCTGTTTCTTTGATTGAAGCGATGGCATCAGGCAGGGCAGTTATCGCAACAGATGTTGGGGGGGTGGGTGATTTATTGGGAGGACCTTTATCCGGCCAAGCGAGTTTATCTTGCAATGGTTTTAGAGTCATGGAAAGGGGGTTGTTAATCAGGCCGGAATCAAGCCCCGAGGTCCTGGCATCAGCCATAGAGTTTATCCTGCGCCAAGACAATTTACGCCAGATTATTATTGCATCTGCCCGCAAATATGTTTTTGAACGATTTAATAAAGAGCGCCTGTTAGGCGATGTTGAGACCCTGTATTTGAGGATTTTAGGCCTTAAATCATAGATCCTTCCACCCAAAAAAATGTATTTTTTTTGGCCTTTTTATGTTAAAATAATATTCTAAATTTATTCGTTTGCGGCCACAAAAACGCACCTTTCAAGGTACGGATGGAGTGTGCGCTCAGTATTTCGTTCCAAGAAACCCCGTGCTTTATTCCGAGGAGTTTCATTGGCAAAATATCTTAATAACTACCTGAAAACTAATGAATAGCGATATTCTGCGTTATCTGCTTCTAAGCGGTATTCCTTTTATTTTTTCACTTGTCTTGACGCCTGTCATCAGGGCCATAGCGTTAAAGAAGGGGATAATTTCACAGCCTCGTTCAGACCGCTGGCACAAGAATCCTACAGCGCTGCTTGGCGGGGTAGGGATTTACCTGTCTTTCCTTATAGTTTCTTTATTATTCGGGCTTGTCAATAACAGAACTTTCGGATTATATTTAGGTGGATTTTTCTTATTTATTGTTGGTATTATTGATGATCATTTGAGGCTGACCCCCTATATAAAATTGTTTATGCAGGTTGTAGCTTCCTGTATCGCTGTTTTATTCGGGATAATATTGGGTTTACCCGTAAATGATGTGTTTGCCATACCCCTGACTATATTTTGGATTATTGCCGTAACGAATTCTTTCAACCTTCTTGATAATATAGACGGGTTGGCAGCAGGTATTGCTGCGATTGTCGGCTTGATGTTATTCTTTTCAGGGCACATATATCAAAATAACCCTCTTGGGATTATTGGGCTGATAATCTTCGGGTCCTGCCTGGGTTTCTTGCCTTACAATTTTAATCCCGCAAAGATATTTATGGGCGATTCCGGGAGTATGTTTCTTGGGTATTCTTTGGCAGTGATTTCTGTTGCCGGAACAATGCACCATATATCTGGAGTACTCATAACGCTTTCCGTGCCAGTCCTTATATTAAGCGTCCCGATATTTGACACTGTTTTTGTGATGATAGTCAGAAAAATCCAGGGTAAGAAAGTTTTTGAAGGGGGCAAGGACCATACTTCGCATCATTTAGTTGCGCTTGGTCTCTCTCCAAAAAAGACAGTAGTCCTTCTTTACTTCGTCAGCATTATTTTCGGCCTTATCTCGCTTCTTTATTCAAAAGTAAATCCTTTAGTCACTGCAATTTTTGCTTTTCTCGGAGCTATTATACTTATATACCTGGGAGTTTACCTTTTTGATGCTACATTCTTTGGCAGACAAAATAAGGCCTATACCGTAACAAAGGGATCTGCCCAGGATTTTACATTCATCAATACGTTCCTGATGCATAAACGGAGGATATCCGAAGTAAGTCTTGATTTCTTGCTTATTTGCGTAGCATATTATTCTGCTTATTATCTGCGTTTTGAGGGGACAGAGCTATTATCTTCCAGTCTTTATTTGATCAAGGAATCCCTCCCGTGGATCATACTCCTGAAATTACTCGTTTTCTTTATTTTTGGTTTATACCGCGGAGTGTGGAGATATATCAGTATCGCAGACTTTCTTACTATTTTTAAAGTTGTGAGCTTGTCTTCCGTCGTCTCCGTTTTATTTGTTACCTTTGTTTTCAGGTTCCGTGACTATTCCAGGGCTGTATTCTTTATTGACTGGCTTCTTTTGCTGCTTTTGATTACTGGTTCGCGCTTTTTATTCAGGATTATAGGGGAGTTTTTTAGCAGAATACAGGATAAAGGCAAAAGGATACTTATTTTTGGCGCCGGCGATATCGGGGAGATGGTTATCAGGGAAATAAAAAGGAATAAATCTCTCAATTTTGTGCCTATAGGATTTATTGATGATTCAAGTAGTAAGATCGGCAATAGAATTCATGGCGTATCCGTGCTGGGCACGCGCAGGAAAATGGCAGAAATTATAAAGACAAACAATATTCATGAAGTTATAATAGCGATTTCAAAGATTGATATTGAGAGTTTATCAGAGATCATTAAAATCTGCGAAGATTGCCAGGTTTTATACAGAAGAGTGAAGGGCATCCTTGATGAATGAGGCATTTTCAAAAAGAATCAGTGCAGTTTTAGAAACATTGATGCTGCTGATTTTTTCCGTTTTTTTGATTTTTTCGCCTTACGGATATAAAGAGGTCGGAAAAATAACTTATTGGTTTGTTCCCTTTTTCTGGTTTTTTATCATTTTACTAGAGAACAAAAAATATTTTTATCGTAAATTAATTCCGTTAAATCCGTTAAATAAACCGATATCGCTATTTTCTGTTGCTTGTATTTTTTCCATTTTGTTGAGCATGGATCCGTATCACAGCCAGAAGATATTTTTTAACCGTTACCTTTTGTATGCGGTTTATTTCTGGCTCGGCCTGGGGCTGGCAGGCAGGTCAAGAAAAAACCTGTATATCTTAACCGGAGCTTTTTTTATCTCGGGCTTAGTATTTTCTTTCGGCGGCGTATTTGACTACTTGAGGTACCTGGTGCTGGTTAAGTCTCCGTATGAGAGGCTCTGGTCTGTTTATTGGGGTTGGTGGATTCCTTTTTACGGTTTCCCGCTTTATCTGGCGTATTTTGCGCCTTTTGTTTTTACTTTTTTTTGTTATTCGCGTAATAAAAAAATCAGAACATTCTCATTTTTAATATTAATATTTTTACTGCTGTGTTTGGCATGGAATGCTACGCGTGCTGCCTGGATATCAATAATAGCCAGTTTTATTTTTGTATATATAATCAGGAAGAATAAAAAATCCGTTCATTTATTGGTTGGTATAGTCCTTTTGCTGGTTTTTATATTTTCATTCAGCCTGTATTCGCAGCCCATAAGGCAAAGGATAATAACCATACCTTTCCCAAGCGAATGGTCATTCAGGCTTCCGCTATACAATTTAGCAATGTCAATATTTAAGGATTATCCGTTATTTGGTGCCGGTATAGGCATGTTTGAGAAGATTGTCCCTGCTAGCAGTAAATATATGCTTCCAGCGGACTATCCGGTTTCTTCTGGATTGAGCCTGCATGCTCATAGCACATATTTTGAGATGGCTGCAGAGATGGGAACACTTGGTTTGGGGGCTTTTATTTTTATATTTATAACTTTTTTTAGACTTTCAATAGCAAATATAAGAAGGCCTTCTGCTTTTGAGCCAGCCGGGATTGACGATAATATATTGGCTGGGTTGACAACTGTTATTGCCGCTATTCTTATATTTGCTCTTTCTACAACTATTATCACCGTGGGAGTGAATAATTCTGCTTATTTCTGGCTGTTAATGGGGATTGCAACCAGTTTATTGCCTAAAGGCGAAGTTTCAAGGAGGACCAAATGAAGGGGATAATTTTAGCAGGCGGTTCCGGGACCAGGCTTTATCCTATAACCAAGGGCATATGCAAACAGATGCTTCCTATATACGATAAACCCATGTTTTATTATCCGTTGTCTGTGTTAATGCTGGCAGGTATTAAGGATATTTTGATCATATCCACTCCTAAAGATACCCCCAGATTCAGGGATTTTCTTGGTAACGGCAAAGACCTGGGCTTGAATATTACTTATGCCATACAGAAAAAACCGCTAGGGATAGCCCAGAGTCTGATTATTGCTGAAAATTTTATCGGCAATGACAGCGTCTGCCTCATACTCGGTGATAATATCTTTTACGGGGATAAGCTGGTTGAGTTGGTTCAAGAAGCAGCCTCACTTGATGACGGTGCTTATATTTTCGGCTACTACGTAAATGACCCCTCAAGATACGGGGTGATAGAGTTTGATAAGGAGCACCGCGTAATTTCCATAGAAGAGAAACCGAAGAAACCCCGGACTAACTGGGCTGTATGCGGAATATATTTTTATGACAACGAAGCGCCTAAAATTGCCAGGCGCCTTAAACCTTCCAAAAGAGGAGAACTAGAAATAAGTGATATAAACAAGGCCTATATAAAAAAAGGCAAATTAAGGCTCAAGATCCTCGGCAGAGGCTATGCATGGCTGGATACAGGGACTTATGATTCCCTCATTGATGCTTCCCTGTTTATCAAGACTGTCGAAGAGAGGCAGGGTTTAAAGATCGGATGTATAGAAGAGGTTTCGTATAGGATGGGTTACATTAATAAGGAGCAGTTAAAATCTCTGGCTGATAAAATAAAGACCAGCTATGGAGGATATCTTAAAAAACTGATAAAAGATGAAAAAAACATTGATATTAGGTAATGGCTATATTGGGGGAAGACTGGCCGAAGAATTGAAGTGTGAAATTTCTTCAGCTAAAATCCATAATCTTGCCGATGCAGAGCGCCTTATAAAGAAATATAAACCAAAAGTATTGGTAAATTGTATTGCACATATCGGCAAAAATGTGGATTATTGCGAAGTCGATCCGGATAAAACATTAATCGCCAATGTATTTGTCCCCATAATCCTGGCCGAAGCAGCAATAAGGAACGGGGTAAAATTAGTGCATATAAGTTCAGGCTGTATTTATAATTACGATTATCTTAAGGACAGGCCGATTACGGAGGCAAGGGAGCCGGATTACTTTGATTTGTTTTACAGCCGTTCAAAAATTTATTCGGAACAAGCCTTGAAATTATTGTCCGGCAAATTTAAGGTGCTGATATTAAGGCCCAGGGTTCCGCTTGATAACCGTGCTTCTTCAAAGAACCTCATTGACAAATTGATAAAGTATAAGAAGGTCATTAACTTGCCCAATTCTGTAACTTATATCCCTGATTTTATAAAAGCTGTAAAATATCTTATAAACGTTGATGCCAGCGGGATATTTAATGTTGTTAATAAGGGCGCCCTCGATTATGCCGAGTTAATGGAAGAATACAGGTTGTTCAATCCTGATTTCAGTTATGAGACCATTGATTACAGGAGTTTAGGTCTTAAGAGGACGAATCTGGTGCTTTCTACAGATAAGCTTGAGAAGAGCGGATTCAAAATGAGAAATATAAAGGAAGTTATAAGAGAGTGTGTAGTAGGATATATGGAGAGTTTGAGAAAATGAGTAAGAATATCCTGATAACGGGAGCAGCAGGTTTTATTGGCAGTGAATTTCTCAGAACGATTAAAGGCCAAGATAAAGAAGGTAAAAAAACATGTTTTAGCAATATGCGGATTAACGTCGTTGATAAACTGACATATGCTGCTGATCTATCCAGGCTTGATCCGGTTAAGGGAAGGTATAATTTTTACAAGGCCGATATTTCCGACAAATTGAGGATTGAGAATATATTCATGAAGCTAAAACCTTCAATTGTCGTTAATTTTGCAGCTGAGAGCCATGTAGATAGAAGCATTATTGACGCATCTCTATTCATGCGGGCTAATTTGATCGGTGTGCATGTCCTTCTTGAATGTTGCAGGAAATTTAGCGTCGAAAAATTAATCCACGTCTCTACTGATGAAGTTTACGGGGAAATAGAAAAGGGGAGCTTCAAGGAAACCGACCCGTTAGTGCCTAATTCGCCGTATTCGGCAAGCAAGGCCGCAGCAGACCTGTTGATCCAGTCTTATGTTAGAACGTACGGACTTGCGGCAGTTATTGTCAGGCCTTCAAATAATTATGGACCGTGGCAATTCCCTGAGAAATTCATACCTGTCGTTATTTATAAGGCTTTGAGAAATGAAGCTGTCCCGGTATATGCTGACGGCTCTAACGTACGCGAATGGCTTTATGTCAATGATTGTGTAAATGGGATCATACGGGTAGCAGAAAGAGGGAAAATCGGACAGGTCTATAATATTGGCTCAGGAGAAGAAAAAAAGAATATCGATGTCGCTAAATTAATTCTGAAGGCCCTATCTAAGCCGGAATCCCTGATTAAATTTGTTAAAGACAGGCCCGGACATGATTTACGCTACAGCCTAGACAGTAGAAAGATTATGAATAGCCTTGGGTGGAGGCCGGATGTTGATTTTGAAAAGGGGTTGTTCAGTGTTATCAGGTGGTATAAAGATAATTATCCATGGCTTAAGAAAAGAGTTGTTAATTTGAGGAGTTACTGGAAAAGGGTGTATCAGGCTTAGCCGTTGTGCATGATTATATGAAAAGAGCGCTTATTACAGGGATTGATGGCCAGGATGGTTCTTATCTATCTGAATTCTTGCTGGAAAAGAATTATGAAGTCTACGGAATAGTGCGAAGGGTAGCGTTAGAGGATCCTGAACACCATCTTTGGAGGATTAAGCATATACTCAACAGAATACATTTGTATTCAGCATCGCTTGAGAGTTATCCCAGTATTTATAAGGTAGTGCATGAGGTCAGGCCACATGAATGTTACCATTTAGCGGCCCAGAGTTTTGTAAGCTATTCATTTGAGGACGAGTTTTCTACGATTAATACAAATGTAAACGGCACCCATTTTGTGCTCTCAGCGATTAAGGAAGCAACTCCATCGGCAAAGTTTTATTTTGCCGCTTCAAGCGAAATGTTCGGCCTGGCTCCGCATTCTCCTCAAAATGAGCGTACTCCATTTCATCCAAGGTCAGCGTATGGGATCTCTAAAGTCGCTGGTTTTGAGCTTACCAGGAATTATAGGGAGGCCTATGGGATATTTGCATGTAACGGCATGCTTTTTAACCATGAATCCCCGAGGCGAGGTTTTGAGTTCGTAACCAGGAAGATAACCAATGGGGTAGCCAGGATTAAATTTGGGCTTCAGGATAAGCTCTATCTCGGCAACCTCGATGCAAAAAGGGATTGGGGATTTGCAGGTGACTATGTCGCTGCGATGTGGCTTATGCTCCAGCAAAGAAAGCCGGATGATTACGTTATAGCGACTAACCAGACGCATTCTGTAAAGGAATTTGTGGATCTTGCTTTTAGATATGCCGGGCTTAACTGGAAGAAATATGTTGTTATTGACAAGAAATTTTATCGCCCTGCCGAAGTAAGGCATCTAAAAGGAGATTACGCCAAAGCCAGAAGGGTCCTTAAGTGGAAGCCAAAGGTTAAATTCGATGAGCTGGTAAAAATGATGGTTGCCGAAGATTTAAAAAGGACAGCGAAAGGCGCTATTTAATAATATGGAGAGTGGGTTAGTGTGGAAGGTTATTGGTTCAGTGGCAGCAACTTTAACTATGTTTTCTTTTGTCCCGCAGATATTGAAAATATCCAGAAGCAAGTCTGTAAATGATTTAAGCGTAGTAACGCTTGTGCAATTTACCGCTGGTGTTTCCCTCTGGCTGATTTACGGGCTGCACCTTAGAAATTATATAATCATAGTAGCTAATAGCGTAACTCTTCTTAGCCTTTTGATATTGCTGGCGCTTTTTATCTTTTTTAGAGGAAAGAATAAATGAGCATAGATTTTAAGAACAAGAAAATACTTGTTACCGGAGGGCTCGGTTTTATAGGAAGCAATCTTGCTATTGCTTTGGTAAAACAAGGTGCACGCCTTACTATACTTGATAATATGCTTAAACGACAAGGAGGCAATTTATTCAATGTCGAATCAATAAAAAATGATGTTGAAATAATCCAGTCCGATATCCGTGATGAGCTTTCTGTAAATAATATTGTAAAGGATAAAGAGTTGATTTTTCATCTTGCCGGGCAGGTAAGCCACGTTGATAGCATAAGAAACCCGCTGCAGGACTTAAGCATCAATGTTGAAGGTACGTTGGTAATCCTGGAGGCCTGCCGTAAATATAATAAAGATGCTAAGATATTATTCTCTGGCACGCGCGGACAGTATGGTAACAGCGTACGTTTACCGGTTGATGAAGGCCATCCTATGAACCCCAGAGGTGTATATGCGATTACAAATCTCTGTGCTGAAAACCTGGTTACGGTTTATGACCAGATCCATAAAATACGCTCGATAGCTCTCAGGATAACTAATACATACGGCCCCAGGCACCAAATGGCTCATGATGAGTATGGAGTCTTGAATTGGTTTATTCGTAAGGCTATTGATAATGAGGAGATACCGGTTTTCGGTGACGGAAAGATTTTAAGGGATTTCCTCTTTATTGATGACCTGGTTGATGCGATGATACGTATAGCTTCGGAAGAAAAAGCTTATTCAAATGTGTTTAACGTAGGCAGCGGTAAACCCACTAATTTTATAGAACTGGCGCGGTTAATTGTCAAAGTAGCAGGGAGCGGAAGGGTCGGTTTTACCGAATTTACCCCAGAACGCAAGGAGATAGAGCCCGGGGACTATTACGCTGATATCACTAAAATAAATAAATGTATAGGTTGGAGCCCTAAAGTCAGCCTGGAAGACGGGATAGCCAGGACAATCGAGTATTATAAAAGAAACAAGGAGTATTATTGGAGATGAAGAATAAAAAAATAATTGTCGGAGGCTCAGGAGGAACTCCTTCGCTTAATTTTATCCGGTCTCTAAGGGCGGCTAGGGAAAAATTCCATATTATAGGGCTTACTTGCAACAAGTTTGACCTGTGCAAAGCTGAAAAATATTGCGATAAAGTTTTTTTAGTGCCGGCGGCAAAACAAAAACCTTATTTAGGCGTGCTTAAGAGGATTATAAAAGAAACAAACCCTGATTTTATGCACGCGCAAAATGACGAAGAAGTATTTGAAGTTTCTAAGCACCGCAGCCAGTTAGGAGTAAAAACTTTTTTGCCGCGCCATAATGTAATTGAAATCTGCCAGGATAAATTTCTTTCGGCTCAAAAATGGCAGGAAGCAGGCTTGAAAGTCCCAAAGACGTTCCTGATAAATGACAGAAAAGACCTGGAGGAGGCATTTACTAAAATCAAAGGCAAGGTCTGGGTCAGGGCTATATCCGGGGCTTTCGGGAAGTGGTCGCTGCCGACAGAGGATTTCAACTTTGCCGTTAATTGGATAGATTATTATAAAGGCTGGGGCCAATTTACAGTTGCGGAGTATCTCAGCCCGGACAGTATAACATGGCTTTCAATCTGGAAGGACGGCTCGCTCATAGTCGCTCAGAGCAGAAAAAGGCTTTACTGGGAATTTGCCAACAGGAGTGTTTCGGGGGTAACCGGGATTACAGGAACAGGCTTGACAGTAAGAGATAAGAATATAGATAAGCTGGCCCAAAAGTCTATTTTTGCTGTTGACGATAAGCCAAACGGTATTTACGGCGTAGATTTCACATATGACAAGGATGGAATTGCTAACCCTACGGAGATTAATATCGGGCGCTTCTTTACTACACATCAGTTTTTTACCGAGGCAGGATTAAATATGCCTTATATTTTTGTAAAGACGGCATTTTCAGAAAAGCTTCCGAAGCTTAAAAGAAAAATAAATCCGTTAAAACCGGGATTAGTCTGGGTTAGAGGTATGGATGTAGAACCGGTGTTAACAGATATGAAAAAGATCAAAAATTTTGAGAAAAAGCTTAAACAAACAATGGGCAAAATCCGATAATGAGCTCTTTTGAAGGCAAAGTCGTACTTATCACTGGTGCAAGCAGGGGCATAGGCTATGCTATCGCAAATGCGTTTCAGGCCCAGGGTGCCCTGTTATCGTTGAGCGCGAAGAACAGGCTTGATAAACTTGAGGAATTTAATTCAGCATTTTGCATGAGAGTCGACTTAAGTAAAAGGAGTGATATGACTGCTTTTATTGAAGGGACAGTAGATAAGTTTGGCAGGATAGATGTTTTTGTAAATAATGCCGCATATTTTTTACAAAGCAAGTTTGAAAACATAACTGAAGAAGAATTTGATGATATTATTGCCTTGGATCTGAAGGCGCCGTTCATCTTATTGCAGAAAGTATTCCTTCAAATGAAGAAACAAAATTCAGGCAAGATAATAAATATTGTTTCAGGGGCAGGCATAATGGGGTCTTCAAGGGCCGCTCATTATGCCGCTTGCAAAGCAGGGTTGGGATCTCTTACTAAATCCTTAGCAAAAGCTGCGGCAAAATATAATATAAATGTTAATGCAATCGCACCCGGATTTATTGAGACCGATATGATAAGCAGTATGCTTAAGGCAAGCCGCCAGAAGATTATTTCTCTTATCCCTTTATCACGCATAGGGCAAAGTAGAGATGTTGCTTCAGCTGTATTATTTCTTGCTTCTGAATCCTCCGGTTATATTACAGGACAAACTATTTGTGTCGATGGCGGGCATTGTATGATCTGACGATATGAAAAATAATGGCGCAGAAATTATAACTAAGAAATTGTCGCAGCACGGAGTAAAATTTGTATTTGAATTTCCCGGCGGGTCAATTTGCCCTATATTGGATGAGATCGCAAAGTCGCCTGATATAAAGATAATTTGTTTCAGGCATGAACAGGCAGCAATGCTTGCTGCTCAAGGATATTCAATGGCAACCGGTAAAACTTCCGTTTGCATGGCAACATCCGGCCCGGGAGCATCTAATCTGGTCACCGGCATTGCAAACGCATATATGGATTCAATACCGGTAGTGGTGATCACAGGCCAGGTAGCTGTCTGGGACCTTAAATCAAGAAGAAAGATAAGGCAGAGAGGATTTCAGGAGCTGGATATAGTTTCAGTAGCCCGCTCTATAACAAAGCATGCTTATCTTGTAAAAGATGTTAACGAATTAGGAAAAGTATTAGATAAGGCTTTTTTTATTGCCGCAAGCGGCCGCCCCGGGCCGGTGCTGGTGGATATTCCTATAAATGTGCAATATACACAGGGTAAATCAACTTCGGTTGAATTTAAAAGCCCAAGAGTTGTTTCTTTAAAAAATAAGATTAAGCCGTTAGTATCGAAATTGCTGGGATCGAAGAGGCCGCTGGTAGTTTTAGGCGGTGGCATCATGATCTCGGGCGTAAAGGAACAGATAGGCAAAATTATTATGCGCCATAAGATTCCTGTAGTCACAACACTTATGGGCTTAAGCGCAATTGATTCTGATTGCATGCTTAATCTGGGGCTTACAGGATATGCGGGAAGCAGGCAGGCAGAAGATGCTTTAAGGCAGGCGGATTTCATTCTGGGACTTGGCCTAAGGTTTGATAACAGGGCTTTTCCGAAAGCTAGCAAGGAATTCTCCCGAAATGCTTTTATTGCTCATGTAGATTGCGATAGCAGCGAATTAAATCACCGCGTAAGGGTAAATATGGCCATAGAAGCAGACCTCAAGGTATTTATCAAAGAGTTTGATCTACAGCTTAAAGAGAGGCCATTTGTTGCCGGCTATGACTGGAGAAATTCAGTAGTCCGGATGAAGAAAGAATTGCTGAACAAAAGGCTGAGGGCAAAAGGCCCATGTTTTTTGATCCAGGAACTATCAGCGTTGTTGAAAAATAGGCACGCTATTATAACTACGGATGTCGGCCAGCATCAATTATGGACTGCGCAGTGTTTTGATATTACAGATAAACAGAAGTTATTGTTTTCAGGGGGACTTGGCGCAATGGGTTTCGGCCTTCCGGCAGCAATAGGGGCTCAGATAGCCCGCAGAAATTTCCAGGTCGTTAATATAACCAGCGACGGAAGTTTTCAGATGAATATCCAGGAATTAGCCACAATCAGGGAATATAATCTGCCGGTAAAAATCATAGTTTTAAATAATAAGACCCTCGGCCTGGTAAGGCAAATACAGGAATTTGCTTTTTCTAAAAGATATGTATCTACGGTTATGAATTTCGATGCAGATTTTGTTTCTATAGCCAAAGCTTACGGTATTAAAGCAAAGCGCATATACAGGGCAGGTGATGCAGGCCGATATTTGAGAGAGCTTGTTAATTCCAGGCAGAGTATGCTGCTTGAATTTGTAGTTAACGGTACACAGAACGTTTATCCGGTAAGGATCAAAGGCAAGACAATATATGGCAAATAAGGTTAAATTCTCGATCTCGCTGCCGGTTTATAATTCTGCCAAATATCTTAAACGATGCCTTGATAGTATTTATAGCCAGGATTATCCTGCAGAATTAATAGAAGTCATAGCTGTTGATGGCGGTTCAACCGATAACAGCATAAGCATTCTTAAAGAATATCCGGTCAAGATTCTTGATAACCCGCTGCGGCTGGGTGAATATGGTATGAAAATAGCTGTTGAAAATGCAAGCGGAGATTTATTGGTATTATTTGCGGCTGATAATGGCTTGCCGGGGACAGACTGGTTTAAAAAAGTAGCCTCTGTTTTTATTGAGAATCAGTCATTATCCTGCGTATGGGGTAAAATGATTGCATCTGAAGACGACCCTGCGATTATGCGTTATTATGAGTTAATCCAAAGTGAGCCGCTGGCTTATTTTCTTAATAAAAACCTTGATGGCTATCTTAAGGGCGCGGAAATCGTAAATTCGGCAGGATTAAATTACAGTATTTTTAAAGTCAGCCCTTTACGGCCATTATGCTGGGGAGCTAATGGGATTATATATAAATTAAGCGATGTCAGGCATCTCTTCATGGGGGATAAATACATCGGTGATAACGAAATATTCCAGTATATGGTGGAAAGCGGCAGTAATATGGTTGCTTATTCAAAGAACCTGAATATTTATCATCATACTGTAGGTTCTGTGAAGCAATGGGTAGGCAAATGGAAGCGTAATTACACGCAGATTTTCCTGAAGACAAGGAATGAAAGGCGCATTGATTGGTTTTATTGCGGTAATTTCAGATTAAAGATGCTTGCCTGGATTTTTTACAGCCTTGTGCCTGTTTTTTCCGGAGTGCATGCGGCCTATATGTCAATAAGAGATAAAAACATTTACTGGGCGTATCATCCGCTTATGTGTTTCTTACAGACATGCACCTATTTATTCTGGACTATTGTTTTAAGAGAGGGCAGAAAGTCTTTAATCGAGCACCTTTATTTCAGGAAGGCAAAACTATGAAAATCGCATTTCTTGCTGATGAGCTGGCTCCAGGAAGTGCGCCGGTGATAATTGGTAATACTATCAGGGGATTAAGAAAATTGGGCTATGATGCCCGCTGTTTATTGATTGTGCGTAAACCTTACCCCGAGCTTTATCCCGAGATATTCAGCCATTACCTGAGAGGGGATGTGCCAATTGAATATATCCTGGACCGCCTGCCGCGATTTTTTGCTAAATACAACTTTAAGTTCCCGGGTTTTTCGTTTTTCTCTTTCCATCATATATCAAGCGGGTTATTTTCACCGTTTGTTTTTAGGCAAAAGGAATGGGATTTAATTATTGCAAATTGCCAGTATACATCATTTGTCGCGCGCCCGTTATCGGTTTTTAGAAAAATACCGTATCTTCAGCTAATTTGGGATCCCGCGCCTTATACTTTTAAAAAGATTTATTCAAAAAGGAAGATGAAATTATTTTCACCGCTGCTTTATCCGCTCACAACAATATTGGATAAGTTTGCATACGGCGGGGCAAAGGCGATAATAACCAGCGGCAAGCTTCATCACGGGTATCTTAAAAAGGTTACTGCCAAGAACCTTGAAGTACTTTATCCGGGATGCGCCCCTTTAGATAAGCTCCCTGATTATAATTTACGCCAGAAGTTTATCTTAACTTATGACCGCTGGGATATTGGCAATATTCCTAACCTTTATCTTGATCTGTTGGAGGGGGTAAAGGATAAAGAAGTCAAGCTGATGATAGGAGGTTTTTGGCATCCCGAAGGATTAAAGGAAGATTTTTTAACTGAGCTGAAAAAACGCGGGCTTTTAAACCGCGTCCAGCTTTTAGGCCCTCTCAATGAGGATAAAATAAAAATGTTATGTTCTCAGGCCATGGTCCATGTCCATCATAATGAAGAGGCTTTCGGAATGCAATCATTGGAGGCAGCTGCTTGCGGGTGTCCTATAATCATACCTTCCGGTTCCGGGGTTACTGATTTGTTTGAGCACGGCGTGCACGGGTATTTTCCTCCGAAAGAAAACATTGAACAGCTTATTTATTATGTAAATCTTATTTTTAATGATAAGGTCAAATCCAGTGAAATGGGAAGACGTGCCTGGGAGGCAGCAAAAACCCATACTTGGCAGACATATATTGATAAACTTGATGAGATAATAAGGAGGTACTCTTAATGCCAAAAAAAGTTTCTATATCCGTTATTGGTTTGGGTAAACTTGGCCTTTGTACGGCAGCCTGTTTTGCCAGTAAAGGATTTAGCGTGATAGGTGTAGATGTGGATATTGATAAGATAGATAGTGTTAATAAGGGTATCTCTCCTGTACAGGAGACGGGCTTAGCTGAGTTATTAATGCGGGCAAAAGGGAAAATAAAGGCAACCGCCGATTATAATTACGCAATAGCTAATTCAGATGTATCGTTTATCGTAGTGGCAACTCCAAGCCTCGCTGATGGAAGTTTTTCCAATGAATACCTTGAAAAAGCTCTTCACAAAATTGCTGAATCCCTAAGAACCAAAAAAAGCTATCATCTGGTGGTTATAACTTCAACGGTTATGCCTCAGACGACGGATAAGGTCGGCAAATTTATCCTGGAAAAGGTCTCTGGAAAAAAATGCGGCAAAGATTTCGGACTTGCATATAACCCTGAATTTATTGCATTGGGAAGCGTATTGCACGATTTTTTAAATCCGGACTTAGTTTTGATTGGTGAGGCAAACATCAAAGATGGCAATATTCTTGAGGGCATTTACAAAAATACTTGTGAAAATAAGCCATACTTTGCGAGAATGAGCCCGGTAAATGCCGAGATCACAAAGATTTCGCTTAATTGTTATGTCACTACTAAAATAACTTTCGCAAATTCGCTCTCAGCTATATGCGAAAAAATCCCTGAGGCTGATGCTAGGGTAGTGGCTAATGCACTAGGTATGGATTCAAGGATAGGAAGAAAATATATTAATCCCGGCCTTGGATACGGAGGTCCGTGTTTTCCCAGGGATAATAAAGCGTTTGCGGCATGTGCACATCTGGTGGAGGTGCAAGCTAAATTAGCTGAGATGGTTGATCAGGTCAATAACGAGCAGGTTATGCAGTTGGTAGGTAAGATCAAAAGCCTGGTAAGTAGATTAAAGGACCCGGTTATCGCTTTCTTGGGGCTTTCCTATAAGCCAAATACGCCGATAATTGAGGACTCTCAGGCTTTATCTATCGCCAAAATACTGGTGCATGAAGGATACAGCCTGAAGGTATATGATCCTCAAGCTCAGGATAATGCTAAGGGGGTATTAGGTGATTTTGTAAAATATTCAAAAAATACAAAAGATTGCATAAAGAACGCAGATCTTATTATACTGGCAGTCCCCTGGAGGGAGTTCAATAATTTTAATCCGGGAGATACTAAGAAGAATAGTTTGATTCTGGATTGCTGGGGATTGCTGGATATGAAAAAATTTAAAAATATAAAATTACTCGGTAAAGGAGAGGAAGAATAAGGGAATGGCAAAGAAAGCGTTAGTAACCGGAGCCGGAGGTTTTATCGGCGGGCACCTGGTCAACAGACTAAAACAAGAGGGATTTTGGGTAAGGGGTGTAGATTTAAAGCCTAACGAGTTTAGCCCCAGTAAAGCAGATGATTTTGTAATTGGTGATTTAAGGCAGTATTCCGTTTGTAAGAAGATTATTGATACGGATTTTGATGAGGTTTATCAGTTAGCTGCGGACATGGGTGGGGCAGGGTTTGTTTTTACCGGAGAAAATGACGCGGATATTATGCATAATTCTGCTCTTATAAACCTTAATATGCTTGATGTTTCAAGAAAATCCGGTGTTAAGCGCATTTTTTATTCTTCTTCGGCATGCATGTACCCTGATTATAACCAGGTTGACCCCAAGAAGCCGAATTGTTCTGAGGAAAGCGCCTATCCGGCAAATCCTGACAGCGAGTATGGTTGGGAGAAGTTATTTAGCGAGAGGATTTATCTAGCTTTTCACAGGAATTACCGTATGAATGTCAGGATTGCCAGGTTCCACAATATCTTCGGGCCAGAAGGCACTTGGCGCGGCGGAAGAGAGAAAGCGCCTGCTGCAATTTGCCGAAAGGTTGCTGAGGCAAGTGATGGGGGCCAGATAGAGATATGGGGAGATGGTAAGCAGACAAGGTCTTTTTTATACATCGATGAATGCCTCGAGGGAGTAACCAGGTTAATGCGGTCAGATTTTATAGGGCCAGTAAATATCGGTTCCGAGGAAATGGTCACGATTGACGAGCTTGCTTCTATGGTTATAGATATATCCGGGAAAAATATTTCAATTAAACATATCCAGGGGCCGCAGGGCGTAAGGGGAAGGAATTCTGATAATAAGTTGATATATAGCAAGCTTAAATGGAAGCCCGATTTGCCACTGCGTACGGGCCTTGCAAAGACTTATAAATGGATCGAGGCGCAAGTGAGAAAGAATACAGATGCAAATCAATAGCAGCGATTTAAAGATCTTACTCTGCGGCCAGCTGATTACAAGCAGGACAGAGACCCTTGAGGATTATTTAAAGAATAGATTTCGAATCTTGGGCGTTATCGGTATTACGAGCCCTTTTGCCAAAATTAATGTTTCAAGGTGTACACTTTATGATGGAAGGGCTATTATCCGGCAATTCAGTTTTCCTTCATTCCTTGTCTCAGATGCAAGATGGTACAAGCAGCCATTGTTAGTTTTATCTTTTGGTCTATATTTCGTGAATATTATTTTTTCTGCCCTAAGGCTAAAGAAAAAATTTGATATTTTTATCGGCGTTGCTTGTTTTTCTGCATTTACCGGATTGTTCCTTAAGAAGCTCGGGATAACCAGGAAGCTTGCCTATTATTGTATAGATTACTATCCTACTCCTAAGAAATTCAGCCTTAATACAATCAGCGTCATTTTGTTCAGGCTAATGGACAGGGTTGTTGTGCGTAATGCCGATATTACCTGGCATATATCAAAACGTATTGAGGATGCAAGATTCAAGTACGCAGGTGTTTCTCCGGATAAATATTATCATACCAATGCTCCGTTAACTTATTCTAAAAGTTTATTAAGGTTTAAACCGCTTGAGGAAATTGAGCGTTATACGATCGGCTTTGTCGGAAGCATCTCTGAGAATCAAGGCTTGCAGCTTCTGGTTAAAGCCTTGCCGGAGATTATAGCCAGGGTGCCTAAAGTCAGGGTAAGAGTGATCGGTAGGGGGCCATACTCGGGTGTTCTAAACAATATTGTTGCCGAAGCAGGGCTTAAAGAGAGGTTTATTTTCCACGGTTTTATAAAGGATGAAGCAGAAGTATTGGAAATACTTTCAAGCTGTGCTCTTGGAATAGCTCCATGGACATGCGCCAGCGACGACAATATTATTTATGCAGACCCCGGTAAACCTAAGCTGTATGCATTTTGCGGAATACCTATTATCATGACCAATGGTACTCCTGTAGCTGAAGAAATAGAAACGTATAGGGCCGGCATAAGCATAAATTATAATGAAAGTGAATTAAGGGATGCGGCTATAAAGCTTTTGGCTGATGAGGGGATGTTGAGGGAGTATAAGGTTAATGCCGGTAAGTTTGCGCACAGGTACATTACTGAAACTATATTTGATAGTGTGTTAGAGGAGACTATAAAAGTTTAATGAGTGTAAAGAAATCCCCGTTAGTCAGCATAATCATACCTAATTATAACGGCAGGCAGCTTTTGGAAAGGTTTCTTCCTTCAGTCGTTTCGTTAAATTATCCTAATTTTGAGGTTATTATTGTTGATAATGCATCAAATGACGCTAGCTACGATTTTATAAAGAAAAATTACCCGCAAATCAAGGTTATCCATGCTGATAAAAATTATGGAACAGCTGAAGGGAGCAATATCGGCTTAACGGAGGCAGAAGGCGAATTTTTGTTTTTTATAAGCAATGATATGGAACTTGATAAAGATATGCTTGATTTCATGGTATTAAGGATGCTTGATAATGACAGCGTGGGGATCTGCACATGTAAAATGAGGCGTTTAACAGATGAAGGTGTAAGGCTTAATATAATAGATAGCGTGGGCTCAGAGCTGGATATATTCGGTTTCCCGTGCTCTATAGGGATCAATCAAGAGGATAAAGGTCAGTTTGATACTTTCAGGGATGTATTTTTTTCTTTCGGCGGTGCGCTGCTTATAAAAAAAGATTTGTTTGTTCTGCTCGGAGGTTACGACCCTGCTTTTTTTACTTTAGCTGACGATATAGATTTATCCTGGAGGGTGCGTTTACTTGGGTATAGAGTCGTTGCTGAACCTAAGTCCGTCCTTTATCACCGTGTTTCAGCTACATTAGGTACCATATATGGCAGAAGCTACAAGAGGTATCTTTCAGAGAGAAATACCTTAATGGCATTAATTAAGAATTACAGTTTATTTATTTTATTATTGATCCTGCCTTTATATGCATTAAGTTTCATTCTGGAGATTATATTTTTTGCCGCGTTAAGGAGATTCCCAATGGTCCTTTCTTATCTGAGGGCAATAAGCTATATATGCCGTAATTTCAGGGCTATCCTAAAGAAAAGAAGGGTTATTCAATCCTTAAGAAAAGTATCTGACTGGGATATTTTAAGAAAAATGAGGTTTACATCGCATAAGTTTGAGATTTTTCTTGATTTTGTCAAGAATTTCGGTAAGGGCCCTAACTGGGATAATTATTTCGGCACTTGATAAATTATGAAGAATAAAATTTTTGCTATTATTTTTTTTGGTGTTCTTGTATTTGTCACAACATTTCCTTTAACACTCAAGGTCTTTACTCATATCCCTGCTTTTTTCTCAACGGATGAGTCTTTCGGCATACTCTGGAGCAGCTGGTTTGTAAAATACTCTTTTACCCATAATACTTCAATAATGTATACAGATTTTATCGCTTATCCATGGGGGATACATCCTTACACCGGAATGGTGGGGTATATTTTCTTTATCATAAATTATGTTTTATCGCTGCTTACAACCCCGGTGCTGACTTATAATATCCAGGTCTTATTTAATATATTAGCTACGGCAACCGCAACGTATTATCTGGCTCTTTACCTTCTTAAGGAAGTAAAACCGGCTTTTATATCCGGTATGATTTTTGGTTTTTCTCCCTACATATTTGTGCGTTCATGGCAGCATATTGGAGAGACTTATCTTTGGCCTATTCCCCTATTTATCCTGTTTATCCTGAAGCTTAAGGATAAACCCTCTTTGAAGATAAAAGCCATGTTTATTTTGACAATTATCCTTAGTACGGTTAATTTTGATGTTATTTATTACTGCATGGTTATATTACTCTGCTGGTCTATTTATTCTTTTGTAACAAAAAGGAGGGAAGCATTAGGTTATATTTTAAGGGTGTATTGGCTGACAGCAACTGCGCTTTTGATCCTAATACCGCAGTTTATGCCTTTAATCAAGCGTATGTTTTTTCCTGAAAAAAGTGCTCCTTCAGCACAAAATATGTTTCATAGGCCTTTTGAGGATCTTTTTTCTCAATCAGCCAGGCCTTTAAGCTATTTACTGCCTTCTTCAGTGCATCCGGTTTTTGGCAAGCTTACTTCGCAATTCATAGGGTCTTCCTTTTACGGTATAAGTTTTACTGAGCATACGCTTTATTTGGGATGGTTTGCTCTTCTTTTGGCAATCTATGCTTTTAATAAACGCAATACTTCACCTGAGAACAAAGGTTATATTAAATTTTTTGTTTTTTTGGCTCTTTTCGTATGGTTATTTTCACAGCCGCCCTGGTGGAATATTGGACACTTAAAATTATATATGCCATCCTTTTTTATGTATAAAATCCTTCCGATGTTCAGGGCGTATTGCCGTTTTGGCAGCGTTTTAATGCTGGCTGTTGCTGTTTTGGCAGGCTTTGGCTCAAAGCTTTTATTTAAAAAGTTTAAGTCAAGAATCGCAAAGTGGCTAATCTTTCTGATATCAATTATCTTAATCCTTTTTGATTTCTGGAGCTGGCCGCCTTATAAGATTATGGATGTTTCTGCTGTGCCGGAAGTTTATACCTGGATAAAAGCTTTACCGGAAGGTTCAATTATTGCAGAATACCCGATGGATATTATCGGCCCGGCAGAAATGTATAAATTATATCAGACTAAGCATGAGAAAAAAATCATCAATGCAACCCTTCCTGGTACTTATGCGCATAAAATAATTGAAAAGATATCCAGGCTGTCAGATTTTGAGACGGCAGGGATTCTTAGTTGGTTGAAAGTAAGATATGTAATTGTCCATAGAAATAAATATTTGGATTCCGAATTAACTGAAGTCATCGACGATTTTAACAAAATACCCGGGAATCCCGGCTTAAAGTTTATCAAACATTTTGCAGCTGAAGGATGCCCTCAAGATGGTATAGAGTGTATTAAGGATGTCGGAGAGATAGATGTTTATGAAGTTATTGCTATTGGCAATGACCCCAAGGTAGAGAGATGAGGATATTAGGGATTTCCTGTTTTTATCATGATAGCGCAGCAGCCCTTGTAATTGACGGTCAGATAATTGCCGCCGTGCAGGAAGAGCGTTTTACGCGTAAAAAACACGACTCATCGTTTCCCTTGAATTCAATTAAATGGTGCCTGGAATTTGCCGGTATATCCATTAATGAAATCGATTATATTGTTTTTTATGAAAAGCCGTTCATAAAATTTGAGAGGATACTTGAAACCGCGCTTTCTTATGCCCCATTAGGGATAAGGCAATTCATGCAGGCAATGCCTTTGTGGCTCAAGCAAAAGCTTTGGATACCCGAAATAATAAAAAAGCAGCTTGAGTTTAACGGTCAGATACTTTTCGTAAACCATCATGAATCCCATGCGGCAAGTGCGTTTTATCCTTCTCCTTACGATGAGGCGGCTTTTTTAACTATGGATGGGGTGGGGGAATGGGATACCGTAAGTTTTGGAAGAGCCAAGGGAAATAACCTTGATATTATCAGCACAATCCGTTTTCCGCATTCTCTCGGGCTTTTATATTCTGCTTTTACGTATTACTTAGGCTTTAAGGTTAATTCCGGAGAATACAAGGTCATGGGGTTAGCTCCATACGGAAAACCGCTTTATAAGAGATTAATACTGGATAATCTTATAGATTTAAAAGATGACGGCTCTTTTAGGTTAAATTTAAAATATTTTGGGTATTGCTACGGTTTGAAAATGACTAACCG